>JAAYVJ010000766.1 GCA_012517265.1 Planctomycetota bacterium
CAGCAGGACGCCAACTGTGTCAGCGAAGGCGACGACGGGATTGCCCTTCGCGGCCAGATCAAACGCGTGGATCGCAGCGGCAGAAACGTCGGAATGGAGTTCGAAGCCCGCGTCGTGGCCCGAGCCCAGGGCGGATCGGTCGCCAGCCGAGACGGCAAGCTCGTCGTGGAGAACGCCGACGAACTGCTTCTACTGATTGCCGGCGCGACGAGCTATCGTGGCGGCGAGCCCGCCCCCCTGTGCAAGGCCCACCTGCACGCGGCCCGCAGTTCTTACGAGCAACTCCGCGACCGACACATGGCCGATCATCAGAGGCTCTTTCGGCGGGTCTCGCTGGATCTGGGACGTGCCGAGAATGCCGACAAGCCCACCGACCAGCGACTCGCTGCGATCGCCCAAGGCCAGCCGGACCCCGGGCTCGCGGCCCTGTATTTCCAGTTCGGGCGTTATCTACTGATCGCCTGCTCCCGGCCGGGCGACATGCCCGCCAACCTTCAGGGGCTCTGGAGCGAGCACATGAAAGCCCCCTGGAACGCGGATTACCACACGAACATCAACCTGCAGATGAACTACTGGCCGGCGGAAGTCGCCAACCTGGGCGAGTGCCACCTGCCGCTGTTCGACTACATGAAGGACTGCCTCGTCGAGTCTGGCCGGCGGACCGCCAAAGTCCACTATGGCTGCGAAGGCTGGGTCGTCCACCATCTCTCGGACGTCTGGGGCTTCACCACACCGGCCGACGGGGTCTGGGGCGTCTGGCTCATGGGCGCCGCCTGGCTGGCCCAGCATCCGTACGAACACTACCTGTTCACGCAGGACAAGACCTTCCTCCGCGAGAGCGGCTATCCGCTGATGAAGGGGGCCGCCGAGTTCATGCTCGATTTCCTCGTCGAGGCCCCGGCCGGCACCCCGGTGGCAGGAAAACTGGTGACCTGCCCGTCGCACTCGCCGGAGAACCAGTTCCGCAAACCCGACGGCTCGACCTCGATGTTCACCTACGGCTCGACGATGGACCTCGAGATCCTCCACGACCTGTTCACCAACTGCATCGAGGCCGCAACAATCCTGGACGTGGATCCCGAGTTCCGCCAGCGGTGCGCCGCGGCCCTGAAGAACCTGGCACCGCTGCAAATCAGTCCCAAGACCGGCCGACTCCAGGAGTGGATCGAAGACTACGACGAACCCGAGCCGGGCCATCGCCACATGTCGCACCTGTACGGCCTCCACCCCGGCCGCCAAATCACTCTGAGCGGCACGCCCGACCTGGCCCAGGCCGTCCGCAAGTCGCTTGAGTACCGGCTCAGCCACGGCGGCGGCCACACCGGCTGGAGCCGCGCCTGGATCATCAACTTCTGGGCCCGCCTCCAAGAACCGGAAAAGGCCTATGAAAACCTGGCCAAGCTGCTGGAAAAATCGACGCTGCCGAATCTGTTCGACAACCATCCGCCCTTCCAGATCGACGGCAACTTCGGCGGCGCCGCCGGCATCGCGGAGATGCTCGTGCAGAGCCATGCGAACGAAATCCATCTGCTGCCCGCTCTGCCGAGAGCCTGGCCCCAGGGCTTTGTCACCGGTTTATGCGCCCGTGGCGGATTCGAGGTAGATCTCTACTGGAAAGAAGGCAAGCTGGACAAGGGCATCGTCCGCTCCAAGACCGGCGGCGTCTGCCGGCTGCGAAGTGCAACGCCCATTCGCGTGAGCCTTGCCGGCACACCGGTCAACGCAAGCGGTTCCCCCAACGAAACCGTGTTCCCGACCCAGCCGGGACGAAGCTATACGATCGAACCGCAGAATCCCTGAACCGACACGATCCCCAGCGATAGATCTGTTGCACAGTGAAGGACAAATGAAAATGCCTGTAGAGCTGGGTCTCGGACTGGTCTGGTACGCGGTGTTCGTGATCTCAACGACGTTTCACGAGGCCGCTCACGCCTTGGCCGCGTGGAGACTGGGCGATCCGACTGCCCGCAACGCAGGGCTGGTGACGCTGGACCCGGTGCCGCACATGCAGCGATCGCCGATCGGCATGATCGTGGTCCCCATCATCGCGTTCCTCACGAGCGGGGGCGGGTGGACGCTCGGCTGGGCCAGCACCCCCTACGATCCCTACTGGGCGAGCGCCAACCGCAGGAAGGCGGCCTGGATGGCCCTGGCCGGTCCCGGCGCCAATCTGTCGCTGGTCCTCCTGGCCGCGGCCCTCATCCGCGGCGGCATGCTCCTGGGCCTGTTCGCCGCGCCCCTGGAGTGCACGTGGACCCAAATCACCGCCGCCCAGTCGCCCGGCCTGATGAGCAGCGTCGCGGTTGTCATCAGTGTCCTGTTCTCGCTGAACCTGATCCTGCTGGTCTTCAACTTGCTTCCCCTGCCTCCGCTCGACGGCAGCGAGATCATCATGCTGTTCCTGGGCGACCGCGCGGCGGACCGCTACCGGGAGTTCATGGCTCAGCCAACCGCCGGCCTGATCGGCCTGGTCGTCGCGTGGAACGTAATCGACATTCTCCTGGGCCCCATCCGGGTTCTCGCCCTGAACCTCCTTTACCCTGGCGCCGGATACGGATGACGCACCGTCCCCGCAGGAAGAACCGGGGCCGCCTGCTCAGAATTGCGGACTTGACATCGCCACCAGGACGCGTTTGAGTCTCGCCAGAGGGGAGGAGATCCGGCGATGGTAACGGGCATCATTCATGAGGATATGTCCTTGAGCTGGCGGTGCGGCCGGCCGAGGTGGATCACTCGCGTGAGCCTGAATCAAGGAGATGCATCATGAACGAGCAAGCTCTGACCAGAAGGACCAATCGACGAGAGGTGTTGAAACTGTCGGGCATGACCATGTTTGGCGGGATGGCGGTCGGCGCCTTGACGCCTCGCGATGCCCGGGCCGCGGAGTCCAACATCGCCTACGCATCGTGGATCCACGGACACAGCATGCAGATCGAGTACCCGGAACGGTTGGCCTCCGTATGGCGTGCGGGGTTCTACATCGGGCTGGAGGGGAAACCGGGCACCGAGAACTGGTTTCACTTCGCCATCCCTACGCCGGTGATCCTCAACGACGCACGTCTGCGGGCCGATTCGGTCATGCTCTGCTTCAACACTCGTTCGGCCGACGCCTTCGTGCGGGACGTGCACGTTTACGACGGCGATGTGCTCGTCGCCGACCACAGGAACGTCAACCTCTCGGGGAACAACCGGTTCGTGCGTTTTGCAGTCCCCGACAGGCCGTTCGTCTGGCTGGGCCTTGGGATCTCCATCGGAGTCGGTTTCGGCGTGGAGGCGATGGATCACCGCATGGAATTCGTCGCCGCCGGCTGTGATTTCACGCTCCGAGAACCCGAGCGGTAAGAGACGCCCAGGCAGACGCCGGATCTCTACGCCACCTCCGCGGAAGCGTCCGGATCGAAGGGGTTCGTGCGAAGAGCCAGGGAGAAGAGGTAGGGATAGCTGATCTTCAGGTGCTCCAGGTGCGAGATCCACTCGCGAAGGAGTAGAGAGTAGGCCCTCGCGATGTCGCCGGCGAGGTGCTCGTAATCCGTTTTTGCCAACCCGACGACGGTGGTCCGATGCGACAGCTCGTCGGCCAGGTGGAAGACCGCCCACATCAATTCCGTGAACTCCTCGTGCTCGAGAAGGTTGGGGTTCTCGAGCAGACCCAGGAGAAACTGACGCTCGCGGATCAGGAACTCCCGCAGATGAGCCAAGTCCCCGGCGAGAGGGTCGATCTCGCACTTGTGGTGGATCAGGACGTCGCGCATCTGCTCGAATTGCTCGTGCGACCAACGGCCGTCCACGGCCAGGCGGTTCATGATCGCATCGACCGCCTTGTCGAAATCGCGGAAGTAGGTCAGCAGAGGCGTGCCCACCTCGCAGAAGAAGGCCCCGATCACCATGTTCAGCTTCTTGAGCATCGAACGGCGCTCGCGGTCGTTGAGGACCTGGTGCAGGATCAGCGTGACCAGCAGAACCTCGAGGAACACGAAGGCAATGTCGCCGATCAGGAAGATGAGAATGTGGTGCAGGTCGCGGAAGGCCGCATAGTGCACCGCGTAGAAAAAGATCGAAAGCAGGATCAGCAGCAGGCCGAACAGAATCCGGTGCCTCAGGATGCCTTTGTCCTTCATGAACGCTCCAACCGAAAAGACGCCGGCTGCGAACCGGCCGTCGAGATCTCACGAAACCGCCCGGGCAGTCTACCTGCCGGCCGCTCGCGTTTCAACACAAACGACGCGCCGCAGATCGGCAATCCACATCCCTATTGATAAAGCCTCCGCCAGCCACTATTCTACAGGGGCCAAAGGGGATCCAAGCGTTTCGCCCTTTCGGAGGATGAGAAATGCAGACGCGACAACTGGGCAAAACCGACATGCGGCTCACCACGGTGGGGCTGGGCACCTGGGCTCTCGGCGGACCGTGGGAGTACGGGTGGGGGCCGCAGGACGACGAAGAGGCGGTGGGGGCGATTCTGGAAGCCCTGGACCAGGGCGTCAACTGGATCGACACCGCCCCGGCGTACGGCCTAGGTCATTCCGAGGAACTGGTCGGGCGGGCCCTGCGACAGACCCGCCACAAGCCCTATATCGCGACCAAGTGCGGCATCCTCTGGAACGAGAGAAAAGAAAAGGTCGTGCATCTCAAGCGAGACAGCATCCGGCGCGAGTGCCACGACAGCCTCCGGCGTCTGGGCGTCGAACGGATCGACCTCTATCAGATGCACTGGCCGGACCCCGATCCGGACATCGAAGAGGCTTGGGAGGAAATGGCCCGGCTCCAGAAGGAAGGCAAAGTCCGTTGGATCGGGGTCTCCAATTTCAGCGTGGCACAAATGGAGCGGGTCGCGAAAATCCACACGATCTCCTCGCTCCAGCCGCCGTACAGCATGTTGCGACGGGACGCCGAGCGGGAATTGCTCGGTTACTGCGCCAAGCACGGGATCGGCGTAGTCGTCTACAGCCCGATGCAAAGGGGCCTGTTGACGGGCAGGTTCGACTACGAGCGTTTGGCCGCCTTGGCGCCGGATGACCACCGCAGGCGGGTTGCCGACTTCCAGGAACCGCAGTTCTCCGCGACGATGGAGTTGGTCGAGGGGCTTAGGAAGATCGCCCAGCGCAACCGGCGGACCGTGGCACAACTGGCCGTCAGTTGGGTCCTCAGGAGGCCCGAGGTGACCGCGGCGATCGTCGGCGCCCGCCGGCCCGGCCAGATCGTCGAAACCGCCCCGGCCTCCGACTGGAACCTGGGCAAGGAAGAGACCGAAGAAATCGAAAAGCTGCTGACTCGTCGAGACAAAAGGCTCGCGGGAAACGCGGCGTGAGTTCCATTCGTCCTATGGGTCCTGTTCGTCCCATGGGACGGATAGGACCGATCGAACGATTCTCGCACGGAGCGAGATCGGCAGAATAAGGGAAACCGAATGCCGCAAGAACAAAGCGTCTACACCAGTCCGCTCGTCGAGCGAAACGCCTCTCGCGAGATGGCGGAGCTCTTCGGAGCGCAGAAGAAGTTCAGCACCTGGCGGCGGCTCTGGCTGGAACTGGCCAAGGCCGAGAAGAACCTCGGCCTGGACATCAGCCAGAAACAGATCGAGGAGATGGCCGCCCACCTCGACGACATCGACTTCGACAAGGCCGCGGTCTACGAGAGGCAGTTCCGCCACGACGTGATGGCCCACGTCTACACGTTCGGCGAGGTCGCTCCCAAGGCCGCGCCGATCATCCACCTGGGCGCCACGAGTTGCTACGTCGGCGACAACGCCGATCTGATCATCATGCGCGACGCCCTGCGGCTGATCGCCGGCAAGCTGGCTGCCGTGATCGACCTGCTGGCGAAATTCGCCGAGCAGTACCGCGACATGCCCACGCTGGGCTTCACGCACTACCAGCCCGCCCAGCTCGTCACCGTGGGCAAGCGAGCGACGCTCTGGTGCCAGGAGTTCGCGATGGACCTGGACGAGGTCGAGCACCGGATCGAGACGATGCCCTTCCGCGGGGTCAAGGGCACGACCGGCACGCAGGCCTCGTTCATCGAACTCTTCGAGGGCAGGCACGCCAAGGTCAAGCAGCTCGACAAGGACGTCGCGGCGGCGTTCGGCTTCAAGAAGGTCTGCGCCGTCACCGGCCAGACCTATCCGCGCAAAATCGACACGATGATCGTCAACACGCTGGCGTTGGTCGCCCAGTCGGCGCACAAGACCTGCAACGACCTTCGCCTGCTGGCCAATCTCAAGGAGATGGAGGAGCCGTTCGAAAAGTCGCAAATCGGCTCATCCGCGATGGCCTACAAGCGAAACCCCATGCGATGCGAGAGGGTGACGGCTCTGTCCCGCCTGGTCCTGAGCCTGGCCACGAGCCCCGCGATGACCGCCTCGGAGCAGTGGTTCGAGCGAACGCTCGACGACTCCGCCAACAAGCGAGTGGTCATTCCCGAAGCGTTCCTGGCGGTCGACGGCATCCTCCAGATCCTGCTGAACGTCTTCGACGGCCTGGTCGTGTACCCCAAGGTGATCGAGGCCCACGTGATGGCCGAGCTGCCGTTCATGGCGACGGAGAACATCCTGATGGCCGCGGTCAAGGCCGGCGGCAATCGCCAGGACCTGCACGAGAGAATCCGCCAGCACTCGCAGGCCGCCGCCAGCGAGGTGAAGCGGCTGGGCAAGCCCAACGACCTGATCGCCCGCCTGAAAGAGGACGAGGCCTTCGCGAATCTCAACTTCGAGAAGGTCCTGGACCCCACGGCCTACGTCGGCCGGGCCCCCGAGCAGGTGGACGAATTCATCCGAACCGTCGTGGGCCCAATCCGCAAGAGATACCAGAAGGAGTTGGGACAAAAAGTAGAACTCCGGGTCTAAAATGTAGGGTGGGTCCTTGGCCCACGCGTTCAATCAACGGCGGCGATGCGGCGAGGGTGGAGAACCCGCCGTGCATCGCGCGCACAACGGAATCGGCAGGGACAGGATATGACGCGAAACGAGCTCGTCAAACGCATCAAAGAGACCGCGTACCTCGAAGGCGACTTCGTCCTTCGCAGCGGCAAGCGGAGCAAATACTACATGGACAAGTACCTCTTTGAGACCAAGCCGGACATCCTCAAGGCTCTCGGCAAGGAATTCGCCAAGCACATGACCGAGGACGTGACGCTGATCGCTGGCGCCGAGCTCGGCGGGGTGGCGCTGGCCGCCGCGACCGCCATGGAGACCGGCAAGAACTGGATCATCGTCCGCAACAGCAAGAAGGACTACGGCACCAGCAAGCTCGTCGAGGGCGTGCTCCAGGCCGGGGACGTCGTCCTGCTCGTCGAAGACATCGCCACCACCGGCGGCCAGGTCCTCGAAGCCGCCAAGGTCATCACCGACGCCGGCGCGAAGGTCAAGAAGATCGTCGCGGTCATCGACCGCAAGCAGGGCGCCCGCGAGAACATCACCGCCGCCGGCTACGTGTTCGAATCGATCATCACGAAGGACGACCTGGGAATCACGGACTGATCGTCGATTTGTGACGGTTGATTGTCGATTTCGCAAGGGCGTCGCCACGCGGCGGAGATCGGCCATCCGCCCTCCAACGGGAGGCAGTCCTGCTTCGCCGGCTCACTTAGTGACTGTCGCGATCAGCGACAGTATTCGTCGGGCGACCCAGGTCTTGTCGCTTCGTGCCGTTTCAATCCAATCCGCCCCACGGATCTTGATATGGACCGTGGATCGCTGGGCCCCGATTGCACCGGGCGCGTTGGCGACGATCATGTCGAGGTTTTTCTCGCGGAGCTTCCGTTCGGCGTTCCCACGCAGATCCCGGTCTTCCAGGGCGAAACCGACGAGAATTCGTGGCCCGTGACGCCTGGCCCGTGACTCGCTCTTGTGCTTCCCGGCCCACTTGAGAATGTCCTGCGTGGGTTTGAGTTCAAGCGTCAGCTTCGTCGCCTGCTTCTTGAGCTTGGTCTTGGAGGGCTTGGCGGGCGTGTAGTCCGAGACCGCGGCGGCCATGATCAGGCAGTCGCACTTTGGGAATTGCTTCTTCACCGCTTCGAACATCTGGGCGGCGCTCTCGACCCGGACGATCTTGGCGCCGGTTGGGGGCTTCAGAGCCGTCGGGGCCGTGATCAAAGTCACTTTGTGGCCGGCCTTTAGCGATGCCCGAGCCAGCGCATAGCCCATCCGCCCGCTGCTGGCGTTGGAGATGAACCGCACGGGATCGATGTACTCGCGGGTGCCCCCCGCCGTGATCAGAATCCGCATAGTCTGCCGCCCGAAATGGAACATGGTTCTCCGATGGTCTCAATGCGTCATGCAACGCTCGACGCCATAGCCTCCGGAGTGTAGCGGTTTGGGGAGGGTTCGACAAGTCGTGGATGCCTCCGAGAACCAGGTGGGTTGCTAGGACGACCGTCCCGAGCGAGTCAGCGCGGGGCTGTCGGCTTCCGGCCGTTTGGGCCAGTTGGCGATCAGTTGGATGATCTCCCGCACGAACGCGCATTCGCAGTGCGCGGGGCAGCTCCGCAGTTCGTCCGCGCGAAGACAGTAACCGGGGCATTTCGGACCGCCCGTCTGGGGCGTGCCGAAGATAGGCCCGTCGTAGAGACTGGCGAACTCGCCGGCGTGGATCGTGACGATCGCCTCACAGCGGTGCCGGAAGAGGAACACACCTGCGAGCAGATCCGTGAAATTGACGCTGTATCCGATCAGACGAACGCCGGGATCCGCCAGAAAGCTCCCGCGGGTGGGCCATATCGCCTTGCACGAAGGGCACTGTCCGAACGCGATCAGATTGTCCGTCATTGGGGTGTACATTACTCTCTTCATCGGCCGGGGAGCGAGGCGGATTGAGGTCAACTGAAGCCATTCCGCCCCCCCAGAGGGCAGAAACGGACGGAATCGGATACGAGAAAGGCGTACTCGAACAGGGCTGGCCCGCTAAAAACAGACGCAATCCCCCCTCACGGGAATAGGAATGAGGCCGTGACGCAGGCGCTACGCCCCGCGGCCCGCGTCGGCCAGTTCCTCGATGGCCGCGAAGATATCCTGCGGTTCAGCCATCCGGCCGACGCCCTCAGTCCCGCAAGCCAGCCGCCCCGCCGCCGGACCGACCAGATGGACGCCCCTGCCCCGGAGCGTTTCGACATTCCGCTGGACCGCCGGATTCTCCCACATGCGAGTGTTCATCGCGGGGGCGAGCAAGGTGGGCGTCGCCCAACAGACGCACAGAATCGTGCTGAGCAGATCGTCGCAGATGCCGTTGGCGGCCTTGCCGAGGATGTCCGCTCCGGCCGGGGCCACCACCACAAGGTGCGCCCAGTCGGCCAGAGAGATGTGACTGTTGCTGTGCCCCTGGGGGTCGCTCCAGAGACTCGTATAGACCGGAGCGGCGGTGACCGCTTCAAAGCTCTTGGGCATGACGAGTTGACAGGCGGCCTCCGTCATCACCGTCCGGACGCGGGCCCCGGCGGCCGTCAACTTGCTGGCCAGATCCACCGCCTTGTATGCGGCGATCCCGCCTGTGACCCCCAACAGGATATTCCGATCCTTGAGCATCGCAGGAGAAGGCAGAGTGTGACGTTCGCCGCCCTAGACAATCCGCTTCTCGAAGAGACGATCCAGGTCGTCGGTGGAGCGGGTGTCCACGACCTCGGCCTTGGGCTTGCGCTCGTACGGAGTCTCGTCGATCGTGATCTTGTCCTGGAGGATCTCCTGGACGACGATCTCCATCATGGTCCGGCCCTCGGTGTTGTCGATCAGGGGCCGGGAGCCCTGCATCAGCTCAAGCATCCGCTTCTGGATCAGCGCGGCCAGTTTGAACCGCCCGCCCACCTTCTTGACAATCTCATCGCTCTTGAGTTCTTCCAGCATATGGTTCTCCAAATACCGATCAGTCCGGGCGGTCAATCGCCGGTGCGTCCCGGATGATCTGAATGATCTCGTCGATCGCTCGTTCGAGGTCGTCGTTGACGACCATTCTGTCGTAACACTGCCGGGCCGCGGCGATTTCGCGATTGGCGCCGTCGAGCCGCCTGGCGATGACGTCGCCGCCTTCCCGTTTCCTACCGAAGATCCGGTCCCGGAGCGCCTGCTCGCTCGGCGGCAGGATGAACACCATCACCGCCTGCGGGTAGATCGCCTTGACCTGTTTGCCGCCCTGGACGTCGATCTCCAGGATCACGGTCCTGCCGGCGTCCAGAGCCTGCTCGATCTTCTCCCGAGGCGTGCCGTAGAGATTGCCGAAGACCTCGGCGTGCTCCAGAAACGCCCCCGTTTCGACCCGCCTGAGGAACTCTTCCCGCGAGACGAAATAGTAGTCCTTGCCGTCCTGTTCCCCCGGCCCCGGCTTCCGCGTGGTCATCGAAACGCTCAGGTGCGCAGCCGTGCGAGCCACCAGTTGCCTGGTGATCGTGCTCTTGCCCACGCCCGACGGCCCGCTGATGATGATCAGCTTGCCGCGAGTCTTGTTCTGGTCGCCTGCCTGGGCCATCCCGTCAAACCCAAAAGGTCCGTTCTTTCCGCCACCTACGAGCGTTGTGCGCAAAGGCCGGCGGCCTGTTCCCCCGGCCGCCGCCGTCGATCACTCGACGTTCTGGATCTGCTCCTTGAGCCGTTCGATCCAGCACTTGACATCCACGACGGACCGGGCGATGTCCGCGTCGGCCGCCTTGCTGCCGATCGTATTGACCTCCCGGAGCATCTCCTGGCTGAGAAAATCGAGCCTGCGTCCGGCCTGTCCATCTGTCTGGCAGATCCGGCCGAACTGCTGCAAGTGGGCGTCCAGCCGGGCGATCTCCTCCGAAATATCCGACCGGTCAGCCAGGATCGCCACCTCGCGGGCCAGCGTCTGCTCGTCCAGCTTGAGCTTGGCCTCGGCCAGCAACTCCTCCACGCGACGACGGAGCCGCCTGGCGTATTCCTGGACCACCGTGCCGCTGCGCTGGCGGATGATGTCCAATTCCGCAAGCACGGCGTCGCAGTGCTTCTTGAGATCGGCCTCAAGGAAAGCGCCCTCGGCCTCCCGCATCCGCTGGAGCTTGTCGAGGGCCTGCCCGGTCAGACGAAGCACGAACTGCTTGATCCTGACGCTCTGTTCCTCGTCCGGCTGGACCGGCTGCACGATCCCCGGCAGCTCCAAGAGTCCGGCCAGATCAATGGCCCCAGTCACGCCGACCGAGGAGCTGACTTTGTTCAACTGCGAAACGATCGAACTCAGTGCCGCCTCGTCGATCTGGAACAGCGAGCCGGCCGCGGCCCCCTTGAGCCGCAGGACGTAGTTCACCGTTCCGCGGGAGAGTCGCTTTCGCAACTCCTTGTCGATCTCCTCCTCCAGGAACGTGACGCCTTCCGGCAGCTTGATGATGGTCTTGAGGTACCGGTTGTTGACGGCCTTGATCTCGACGGCATAGGAGACGCCATCGAGTTCCTCGGTCGCCTCACCATATCCGGTCATGCTGTTGAGCATCGTCATTCACTCTCAAAATTGCCCCCGCCCGGGATCAGTATCCACCTCGCTGGCGGCGTCGCCGTTACAGGACGTCCTCCACCACGCGGACCGACAAAGCGGTCGGATGTTCGGCCCCCTTGTCCGAAGTCAACGCACGGTCTGGCGGGTTCCCGCAGCTTACTGGCCGCCGGACCCGCCGGTCGGAGCATTCGGCGCGGGCTGCTGAGTCCCCGCCTCGGGCACTGCGGGCGTCTGAGTCGCCGGCGCCGTGGGAGCCGGCTGCTGGGCCGGTGCCGCCGCAGGTTTCTGCTCGGGGGTCGCCGGGGCCGACTGGCTCGTCGGAGCCTGGGGCTGATCGCTGTAGCTCTTGCTGACGTCCGGCCGATAATAGCGAGCCAGCAGAACTGCCAGACCCAGGAAGACGACAAACAGGCCGATGGTGACCCAGGTAAGGAAATCACCTGTCTTGGAGCCCAGCAGGCCGCTGGCCATGCCGCCGCCGAACGCGCCGCTCAGTCCGCCGCCCCGGCCTTTCTGGACCAGGACCACCAGGACCAGAACGACGCAGACCAACGCGAACAGGAAGGCCACGAACTTCATCAGAATGCCAACTGCCAACAGCGGTAGTACAGTCATACGAACGCCTCAAAAACGTTTCACTCACTCGCGCCGATCCGAACAAGCGGCTCTGGCGATTATATCCGATCTTCGCGGCCCGACGCCAACAAAGCGCGGACTCGGCTGCGGACGCGTCGTCAGGCCGCAGACTGGATGATCTTGACGAAATCCTCGACCTTCAGGCTAGCGCCGCCGACCAGAAGGCCGTCCACGTCCGCCTGCGACATCAGCTCCTTGGCGTTGGCCGCGTTGGCCGAGCCGCCGTAGAGGATGCGAGTCTCCTGGGCGAGCTTCTTGTCGTACATCTCGGCCAGCAGGCCGCGGATGAACACGTGCACTTCCTGAGCCTGTTGCGGCGTGGCGGTCCGGCCGGTTCCGATTGCCCAGACCGGCTCGTACGCGATCGTCACGGCCCTCATCTTCTCGGCGGTCAGGCCGACCAGCCCGGTCTTGAGGTTCCGCGCAACCACCGCTTCCGTCTGGCCGGCGTCGCGTTCCGAGAGCAGTTCGCCCACGCAGAGGATGGGCAAGAGCCCCCCGGCGATCGCCGCGGTCACCTTCTTGCCTACGAACTCGTCCGATTCGCCCAAAACGTGGCGTCGTTCGGAGTGCCCGCACAGAACGTAGGTGCAGCCAACGTCCGTGAGCATCGCGGGGCTGATCTCGCCGGTGAAGGCGCCCTTGGGTTCGATGTACAAGTCCTGAGCGCCGACGGCCACCCCGGTGGAGCTGACGGCCTTGACGACCGACTGCAAGTACACGAAAGGCGGGATCACGGCCACGTCGACCTTCGCGCCGGCCAGGCCCGAAGCGCCCTTGGCCACGCCCTGCGCCAATTCCACACTGGAGCGGCTGTCCGTGTTCATCTTCCAGTTGCCCGCGACAAACGGTTTTCTCATCGTATTGTTTCCTTGAAGAATATAGGCCTAATCTCCATTCTCGTGGAGTTCCACACCATTGCTGTCTCTGCGCTATAGGACCTCTTTGGCCCGCGGGAAGCTGCCGAGCACCGAGAGCTGAAGGCAGTGCTGCCGCGCCTCTTCCAGGCCGGCCTGCACCCGCTCTTCCGTCCGATGCCCGAGGAAGTCCACGAGAAAATGGTATTCCCATTCCCGCTTCTTGCTCGGCCGAGACTCAATGTTGGTCAGATTGATGCTGTGCCTCTTGAACGTCTCCAGCACGTCGGCCAAGGCACCTGCCTTGTGCGCCGTGCTGAACACGATCGACGTCTTGTCTTCGCCGGTCGGCCGGGCGTCCTCCCGGCTGACCACGAGGAACCGCGTCACGTTGTTGGCGATGTCCTCGATGTTCTCGCAGACGACGTTGAGCCCGTACAGTTCCGCGGCCACTCTCGATCCGATGGCCGCCGCGTAGGATTCCTCCGCCGCCATCTGCGCCGCCTTGGCCGACGACGCCACCGCGATCGTGTTCGTCTCCTTGAAGGTCGACGCCAGCCAGTTGCGGCACTGCGAGAACACCTCGGGCTTCGAGTAGATCTTCTCGATCTCCTCCAGCGTGCAGTTGGCCAGCAGGTTGTGATGGATGGTCATCACCACTTCGGCGCAGATCCGCACGTCGGTGTCGACCAGGGCGTCGAGAGTCTCGATGACCCCGCCGCCGGTGGAGTTCTCGACCGGCACGATGCCCAGGTCGCAATGGCTCTTGCTGATCTCGTCGAAGATGCTGCGGATGTCCGCCAGAGGCTCGTACTCGACGCTGCGCCCAAACTTCAGCAAGGCGGCCGTGTGGCTGAAGCTGCCGCCGGGCCCCAGATAGGCGATCCGCGGCCGCTTCTCCAGCACGAACGACCCACTCATCATCTCCCGCCAAATCGCCACCAGCGTCCGGTCCGGCAACGGCCCCTGGTTGGCCTTCACGACCTTGTCGAGCACCTGCTTCTCGCGGTCCGGCGCATAGATGGGCCGGTCGGTCTGGGCCTTGAGCTTACCGATCTCCACGACGACGCGGGCCCGCTCGTTGAGCAGGTTGACCAGCTCGACGTCGATTTCGTCTATGCGTTTTCTCAATTCATCCAGCGACATAGCACCAACCCAAGCACGCGGCAAACAGGCCGTGACCGACACACCATCCCGGCCGATCGCGGCGAGACCGGACCCACAGCTCGAACGAGCTCCATTCCTATCCCTGAACCCGGGTGGCGGTCCCCAAAAGGGCCTTTCTGCGCATTCCAACGGCCCTGGCGTCCCGGCCCGCCTTCGTAAAAACTCTCTTTCTTAGCACAGTTTCGCGGTTGCGTCAACGAATTTCGCCTCGCGGCCGCAAGATTGTGTTTGCGGAGCGAAAACGGTTGACCTCGTCGGCCCCCGGCGGTTATCCTGCGACCGACCGAGAATTGGGAGGCCACAATAGATGCTGTGCTACACGGTTTTTCGGACTCAGTGGGGCTATTTCGCCTTTGCCGGCGTCGACGACGCCGTCACCAGGACGTTTCTGCCCGTGGCGGATCGCCAGGCGGCCCAGCGAGGCCTGCTCTGGGCGCTCGGGCCGGCCGCCCACGACGTCCGATTCATCCAGGGATACCTGCCTGACGTGCAGGAGCAGGTCATCGCCTACTTCGAAGGCCAGGCGGTCGACTTCAGCGTCGATCCGCCCTTGTGCCTGGACGCCATCAGCCCCTTCGGCCGCAAGGTCCTGACCGCCTGCCGCGCCATACCTTTCGGCGTAAAAAGGACTTACAGCGACTTAGCCAAAGAGGCGGGCTGCCCCGCCGCGGCCCGCGCCGTCGGTGGCGTCATGGCGGCCAACCCGATTCCGCTGATCGTCCCCTGCCACCGCGTCCTCCGCACGGACGGCGGCCTGGGCGGCTTCTCCGCCCCCGGCGGGACCGCCGTCAAACAGCGTCTGCTCGAGCACGAGCAGGCCATCAGCCCCAAGCTCCACGAGGACCGGCTCGCTCGTCCCCATTCATGAATTGATTCCCCTCACGCATCCTGGAGATCGACCGCATGGAAAAACGAACCCCCTTCCCCCCCGTGTTCTGGATCGCCAACAGCGTCGAGGTTTTGGAGCGATTCGCCTACTACGGCATCTACATGGGCTTCGGAATCTACATGACTCACCTGGGGTATTCGATGGGTCAGCTCGGCATCATCCAGACCCTCTTCCTCCTGGTCTCCTATATTGTTCCCGTCGTCTCGGGCAGCTTCGCGGACAGGTTCGGCTTCAAGAAGGTGCTCATCGTCTCCTACCTGGCCTATCTGCCGTCCATCCTGCTCCTGCTGGTCACGAAAACATTCTCCGGACTGGCCTTGACCATGCTTTGCATCGGCCTGGCCGCGGGCATCTTCAAACCGCTGATATCGAGCACGGTGCGGGCCGTGACCGATGGGACAAACAAGACCCTCGGGTTCGGCATCTTCTACGCCATGGTCAACATCGGCGGCACGTTCGGGCCCATGGTCGCCGGCAAACTGCGGGCCATATCCTGGAAGTATGCCTTCCTCGCATCGGCGATCGCCATCGGCGTGATGCTGTTCATCACGGTGTTCTTCTACAAGGAGCCGCCCAGGCAGATCGAAGGGGCCACGCTCAAACGCAAGCTCAAGGACATCTTCGTGACCCTGTCCGACCTGCGGTTCACCGCGTTCCTCGTCATCCTCGGCATCTTCTTCTGGATGCCGTTCTGGGCCTTCTTCAACGTGCTGTCCATGTACATCGACAAGGACCTGGACACGGCCCGGCTGTACATGGAGATGCGTTCCGTCCTGGGCTCCACGGTCGCCAACTTTTTCTCACGGGTGGACGATCAGGGGGTGCGCAGAATCCTGGGCGAGACCATCTCGCAGGACGGCTACGTCATCATGGTCTTTCAGATCGTAGTCTCGTCGCTGGTGCAGCGGTTCCGCGCCATTCCGGCCTTCCTCTCAGGACTGGCGGTTGCCGCAGCGGGCTTCGTGGCCTTGGGATTCGCGGCAATCACCGCACCGTCGATGGTCTTCCTGGGCATCTTTCTGTTCGCGGTCGGCGAGATGATCGCTTCGCCGCGAATTCAGGAGTACATCACCTGGATCGCGCCCAAGGAGAAAGCCGGCCTGTACATGGGCTGCAACTTCCTGGCCACCTGCATCGGCGGCCTCACCAGCGGCG
>JAAYVJ010000166.1 GCA_012517265.1 Planctomycetota bacterium
GGCGGCATCCTCGATGATGGGTATCCCTCCCGCGCTCGCCAGGGGACGGATCGGGTCGATGTCGGCCGCGGCCCCCGCGAAGTGGACCGGCACGATCGCCCGTGTCCTGGCGGTCAGACGCGATTGCACCGATTCCGGAGAAACCATCAGCGTGTCCCGGTCCACGTCCGCGAACACCGGCGTGGCGCCGGCCAAGACGATCAGGTTGACCGTGGAGACCCACGTCATCGAAGGCGTGATGACCTCGTCCCCCGGTCCGAGGTTCAACGCCTGGAACGCCAGGTGCATGCCGGCGGTCGCGGATGCCAGTGCCACGGCTCCCGTGCAACCGACGTACTCGGAGAATCTCCTTTCGAACTCCGCGGCCTTCAAGCCGGTCGTGATCCAGCCGCTGCGTAGAACCTCGACTACTGCTGCGATGTCCTCCTCTGCGATCGACGGACGTGAAAAAGGCAGGAAATCAGTTCGCATGGTCGGTACGCTCCCCAATCTTTGCTGCATGCGGCGTTTCTTTCGGATTCGAACAGAACCAAGCTACCCACTTCTCTTGCTTGCATGACCTCGATTCCCACGACTGCACTTGCTCTCCGATGCACTGGCCATTCCACAAGACGTTCAAAATGTCTTGTGGCAACTGGGATGCATATCTTCCTTGTGTGACTACTACGCCGGGAAGGCCCGATTCGAGAAAACGTCGAAGTTGGTCGACAGTTTCGAGGATCAAGCCCGGCTTGTCGGCATTGAGATAGAACAGGAGATTCGCGTTCGTCTTGGGGAACATGGCGATTCGCTCCGGCGGGAGCGAGGCGGACCTGGCCCGGAGTTCCCTGGCGAACGGGTACTCCGTTCGATTCTGGTCCAGGATGTCTTCCTGCCAACAGAAATACCCTGCCAGCAGGACGGCGGCGACCGCGACCTGCGTCAGGATGGCCCTCTGTTCATCCGGCAGGGGTCTTAGCGACTTGAGTCTGTCAAAGCCTGCGCCGAGGATGGCCGCGACGGCGCCGATGACAAGGCTGGCCAGATGGAATCGCAGGGGGACATGGAAGAGCCAGAGTCTGCCGGCTGCGGTTAGAAACACTGGAATGGCCAGATTGAACAGGATCAACCCTGTGAGCAGGGTCTTTTGAACGGCCAATCCCTTCCGGCGGGCTTCCTCGGTCCCCTCGCGACGCCCCCAAACCAGGAACACCGCGATCAACAAGGCGCACAACGGGAGGATGGGGAGGATGTAATAGCTTCGGCGCGAGCCGGACAGAGTGAAGAACAGAAAGACCGCTGCGAGGGCCCAGAGCAGCCATCGCGTATGGTGGTCGAGTTCCTTCCTGCATTTCGCCAGGCTGACCGCAGCCGCGACGAACAGGGGAGTCCAAGGCAACAGGAGGATGGGAAGCTCGTAGAGGTACAGGTAAATGGGGCCCTTGTGGTCGAACGGGCGGAAGTACCGAAGGACGTTTTCCTGAAAAACCAGCGCCAGGCCGCTGGAGTGATAGCCGGAGGGCTCGGTCAGACCTGCGTAGACGAACGGAGCCAGATAGACCAGCGAAGCGATCGCCAGTGCGCCTATGTGCTTGATGCCGAATAGGTTGCGCCATCGTCGTTCGACGAGCATATCCGGCAGGACGATGCAGATGGGCACGACCACGGCGGTCAACCCCTTGGTCAGCGCGCCCACGAAGGCGATCAGATAGAAGACGAGCATGCTCCAGAAACCCGGCCTGTCGCGTTTCGACCAGTACCAGGCGACGGCCAGCATGATCGCGGCCACGTTTTCCATTTCGGCCGTTCCGGTGCGCGCCCAGAAGAGGAATGCATACATCGTCAGCAGGAGCCAGCCTGCCAGTCGTCCCGTCTGCACCGACCACAGACGGCTGCCGATCTTCACCGTCGCCCAGACGGCAGCCAGACCGGCCAGCGCGCTGGGTATGCGTATGGTCAGCTCGTTGAGCACTCCTGTGACGATGGAGGCCGCCGCACAGAACCAATACGTCAGAAGCGGTTTGTCGAAATAAGGTTGTCCGCCGATCGTGGGATGGAAGAAGTCTCCCGTCAGGAACATCTCCCGCGTGACTTCCGCCCACCGTCCCTCGGCCGCCCACAGAGTGCGCAAACCAAGGCCCCAGAACAGGACGAACACCGCCGTCAACGAGAGCAGAAACCCGCCGGGGAGTCTGATTGCACTCCCTGAGGTTCGACAAGCGGACACCGTTGGTTCAGCCAGACAGGGCATGGCGGGATGATTTACCCCCTTTTCTCATCGTCTTTGTACTGTGCTGTTTCTGTGGCGTTCCCGGCGAGCGCACCCCGAAAAGAGACAGAGCGCAGAAGAACATCGTCGCTCAAAGAAAGAACGTCGAAGCCAGCCGGTGCAGCCGTCGTTTCCGCATGAGATACCATTCGGACCTTAAGCAAACGTGAAGCGGAACGAATACTCTTGTGCTTTTTTTGTGTTTGTTTGTTTTTTTTGATCGGGCAAGACCTCGTCGTGTCGCCGCCGGGGGGCGCCGCCAGCGCCTTGTTGCACTTCCTGATCCTGGAAGTACAATGCAGGGAATGGCTGACCTATTTGGAACTCCCGTGGACGCAGTGTGATTGTGGGGATGCGTTGTGAAACCCATGCCGATCCGATTGCAGTTGTCTTTGATGGTGTCGCTCCTGAC
>JAAYVJ010000167.1 GCA_012517265.1 Planctomycetota bacterium
AAGCGGGACTCTATCGCGCGGTGAATCGTGCTCTGCAGGTGGGCCTTGCGCACGGGCTCCCAGTCATTCGTCGGAACCGCGACAACGTCAACGCATTGCACGCCGTACTTGCGGGAGAGATCCGTGTAGTTGTCGTCCTGGCAGATCATGACCCCGATCTTGACCCCTTCGATTGCGACGATCTGCGGCTCGCCCATCCCTCTGGCGTAGTCCTCGAACGGGGTCAGGTGGGTCTTCGTGTAAAATCCCAGGACACCCTCGGGACCGATGAAGGCGGCCCGATTCTCCCGGCTCTTCTCATGGAAGTACCCAACGACAACATGCGTGTCGTGCTCGCGGCAGAGATCGACGAATGGAACGAGAGCAGCCGGATCACTTTCATCAGGCACGTAAAAGGCAGTCTCGGGAAACACGATGAGTCGCGCCCCAAGCCGCGCCGCCTTCACCAGGGGCTCCTCGCACAGTCTGCGGAATCCGTCAGGGGTTCCAGGGTCGGCGTCACCGTGTGTGCCGACGTGCTCCCACCCGACGGCCGCCACCTTGAGACGACTGGAAGGTCGGCCGCTCAGAACCGCCAGATCGACGCCCGCTACGACAACCAACGTCGCAATCAGACCCGCGAGAGAGCCAGTACGATGTCGCCGCTGAAGAACGGCTACGACTGCCAGCGACTGCGTCAACCCCAGAATGAATATGATCCCGGTGATTCCGGTTATCGATGTGAAAGCGATGGCCTTGGGGTACCAGGACCAGGGACGTACGAACGACTGAGCAGTACCCCACATCGGAAAAGCCGCGACCGCGACCCAATCGAGAACAACCAGCAGAGCCGCGAATGCAAGGCTGCTCCCGATTCCGCCCTTACGGACCAGGAACGAGGAAGCACACCGCTCAGGAAACCCGCGATTGGGTCTCTCGGTGATTCCGCACGACAGACATCTTCGTTCGCATCGATCACTTGCTCGCTCCGGCAAGAACCTTGCGCAACAATGTGACAAGCGTCCGCGGCTCGAAGTAGCTCTGGGGCAGGCGGAGGCGGACGGTCTTGGGGTCGGGGATGAGGACCTCGCCGCGGGCGCCGGAAAAGAGCGTCTTGACCTTGCGGCCGGGCTCGTGCTTGAACGAGAAGATCAGGTCGCCCGTGGGGCCCTTGCTCACGATAGTGATGCCCGGCGAGGGGACCTGCACCACGATGCTGCGGATGTCCCATTTCGACGCCGCGACACGCAGCTCGCCGATGTCCAGGAGCAGCCGGACCTCGTCGGGCAAGGGGCCGTAGAGGTCGGCCAGTTCGGCCTCGATCTGCCTGATGTCGGCCGGCGACCGCGAGACCGCGATCTTGCGGTACGCGTCCATGCGATGGCGGTCGATCGGGATGTAGTTCTTGGGGATATAGACCGGGACGCCCAGATCGATGGTCGCGGTGGGCAGCGGCTCGACCTTCTCGTGCTTGAGCTGGCGAACCGCGTCGGCCAGCATCTCGCAATACATCTGGTAGCCGACCATCTGGATGTGGCCCGACTGCTCGGGGCCCAGGATGTTGCCCGCGCCGCGGATCTCCAGGTCGCGCAGCGCGATCCGAAAGCCCGCCCCCAGGTGCGAATACTCCTCGATCGCCTTGAGCCGCTTGGCCGCGATGGGCGAAACCGGCCGGGAGTTGGGCATGAGCATGTAGGCGTAGGCCCGGTGTTTGTACCGCCCGACCCGGCCGCGAAGCTGGTGCAGCTCCGCCAGGCCGAACCGGTCGGCGTCGTTGACGAAGATCGTATTGGCGTTCGGGATGTCCAGTCCCGACTCGATGATCGTCGTGCAGACCAGCACGTCCGTCGAGCCGAGCACGAATTTGACCATCGCGTCCTCCAGCTCGCGTTTGCTCATCTGGCCGTGGGCGATGTGGACGCGGGCGTCCGGCGCCAGCTTCTGGATCTCCCAGGCCTTTTTCTCGATGGACTGGACGCGGTTGTGCAGGAAGAACACCTGGCCCTCGCGGTTGAGCTCGCGATAGATCGCCTTGCGAATCAGGTCCTGGTTGTACGTCGTAACGCTGGTGACGATGCTCCGGCGGTCCAGCGGCGCGGTGGTCAGCGAGCTGATGTCC
>JAAYVJ010000168.1 GCA_012517265.1 Planctomycetota bacterium
CGGGCGATCCGCTCTCCGAGTTTCTCCAACTCCCGCCGCCGCGCCGGGGCCAGAGTCGAAGTCATCGTGTTCGGCATGACCGTTTCCACACGCTCACCTATCCTTAAGTGCATCCTCTTGGCACGTCCTGGAACGTACTAGCTCTGTCCGACGAGTTCCTTCTGGTACAGGAGATCCTGGATGGTCTTGAGCAATTCCTTCGGGCTGAACGGCTTGCTCAGACAATTCGACACGCCGAGGCTCTGCTGCATCTCCTCGGTGATGGCGAAACTCCGGGCAGTCAGCAGGATAACCGGCGTATTCCGCGTGCGGTCGTCGCCTCGCATCTTCTCGATCAGCTCGATGCCCGTCATCAGCGGCATCTGATAGTCGGTGACCACAATATCGGGTCTCTCCTGACAAGCCAGTTCATACGCCTCTGCGCCGTTGCTGGCGGTGATCACTTCATAGCCGTTGTTGCGCAGCTTGATCGCGACCACGTGAATGATGTGAAGTTCGTCGTCTGCAACGAGCACCTTGTTGGCCATGGTTCGGTCCTCAGAATGATTCATGATCGGTATTCACTCCTCCCTGAAGGGCAATCGGCGGATCCCTCTATACGAGAGCGGCCTGCCGGGCGGTGGCCAGAGGCAGTTCGAAACCGAACGTGCTGCCGACGCCGACCTTGCTGGTGACAAACACCCGGCCGCCATGTACTTTTTCGACTATTTGTTTGACCAGGTTTAACCCCAGCCCGGTCCCCTTCGCCTGTTTGTTGTTGGCGGCGACCCGATAGAACTTGTCGAACACTCGCCCGATTTCGTTCTCGGGGATGCCCACGCCGGTATCAGAGACAGTGACACGCACATGCCCGGCCGCCTCGTCCACTTCCGTGCCGATCGTCACCCGGCCTCCGGCCGGGGTATATTTGACCGCGTTGCTCAAGAGGTTGATGATCACCTGCGAGATCATGTCCTTGTCGACGTGCACCTGGTCGTATACGATCGCGCGCCCCGCGGTCACGGCGATGTTCTTCTCTTCCGCGTAGCTTCGGATCATCTGCAGTTGCTCTTCGATCAGGATCGTCAGGCTCGCGGGTTCCTTGTTGACCTTGATCAGGCCCGATTCGATCCGCGAGACGTTCAGGATGTCCTCGATCAGGCGGCTGAGCCGCTGGGCCTGGCTCTGGATCACGGAGTAGAACTCCTTGCGGGTCTCCTCGTCGTCGGCCTCGCCGTCGGCCAGCATCTCCGAATAGGCCATGATCGAGGCCAGCGGCGTCTTGAGCTCGTGCGAGACGTGACTGACGAAGTCGTTCTTCATCTGCGAGATTTCCTTCTCCCGCGTCACGTCGTGAAGCACGGCCACCACCCCGGACACCTTGCCCTCGGTCTGGACGCACGAGACAATCGTCTCATAGGAACGAGGCCGATCCTCCAGGGGAATCTCCATCTCCCGCCTCGTCGCCTCCGTGCGGTTGCGCCGGCATTGCACCAGCAACTCCATGAACTCGGCATGGGTCGGGCCGATCGCCTCGGCCAGGGGCTTGTGCCGGGCGCTTTGCGGGTCGAACCCGAAAAGCTGGGCTGCCGGGCCGTTAGCCATCAGGAGCCGGTCCGCCCCGTCGATCACAACGACCGCGTCCCGGAGGCTGTAGAGAATCGCCTCCGCGTGTTGCCGCTCGCGCTCCGCAAGTTGTGAACGGATCTCGAGATCCCTCATTTCCGTGCGGAACCGTTGAGCAGCCTTGTCGTCATCCCGCAGGCGTTCGTCGAGAATCCGGATCAGGTCGTGAAATCCAGCGGGCGGTGCATGCTCACGGCCACCGGAGGGGGGCGATGCCAACCGTGCCGCTATGGACGTGACCGCCCCGGCCGTTCGGGCATAGCCGACGCCGAGGAGGATCACGCCCACAGCCCCTGCACAGTGGATGGCGAGGCACACCAGAGCCGGTCCCCATCCGAACGAGGC
>JAAYVJ010000016.1 GCA_012517265.1 Planctomycetota bacterium
GTCTTACGACCCTATTTCTGGCCTCTCGGGATTTGTTTCTATCCCCAACTGCTAGGCGCAGGCGGGATCTGCGAATATCCAAAGGCTCGTCTGCAAATTGTGACCACGTTGAGGCAGCACCACGCCGCCTTCTGCACGACCATGTTCGATTACTATGCGATGCCCAATAGCTGGCCACAGCGCGAGGCGGCCGGGCAATGCCCGTTCTTGCAGAGACCCGGCATGATCGAACAGGCAATCTCGGCGGATATCGCAAACGAATTGGGAGATAGATTCAACGCCGCACGCCTCGTCCCCTATGTACAGATGCACGAGTTTGAGGCCCTCCTGTTTAGCGAGCCCGCACTTCTGGCGAAGGGTCTGGATCTGGCGGGTGACGACGCGATCCAGACTATCCGAAACCAATTTCGAACGCCGGAGGAGATCGACGACAGCCCGCAGACAGCTCCGTCCAAGAGGATACTCGGATTGCAGCCTCGTTACGACAAGAGGATAGACGGAGTCCTCATCAGTCAGAACATCGGGCTGGGCTTGATGCGAGCCCAGTGCCCGCACTTCAGCGAGTGGATTGCGAAGTTGGAGACACTGGCGGAAAGCAGGTGACCCGCCCTGCCGCTGTCGCCCGATCGAGGGGGCCCATACAAACGAGGGGACTGTCGATCCGTCCTCTGTCTTCTGTCCTCCGTCCTCAGGCCTGGCTGGCGGTCATTTGCCTGGCCAGAGTTGCAAAGGTGGCGGGGATCAGACCGATGCGGCAAGCTATTGGGTCGATCCTTGTCGGCGGAGACGTTTGACATTCTGCAACTGGCGGATGGCTTCCCGGTCGCGGGGACGGTTCATGGCTCTCTTGGCCGTGATCAACGCGTCGATGGAAAGGACGCGGAGCTGCGCCCCTTCGACTTCGAATCGTTCGCTGGCTTGCTTGACCTGCTCATACGACCCGAGACCCTCGACGTAACTGAGGCAATCCAGCCGGCCGAGATCCGTGTCGAGATAGAGGTTCTTGAATTCACCGGCGTTTTCCGGAGTCAGTTCCAGGGGCTTGCGGCCGGGCGTCATACGATGGACAGGATGCACGTCGTTCAGGGCCTGCTGCAGTGTCAGAAGGTTGGCGGGCGAGAAATCGCAGCAGATGTCGATATCCTGCGTCACGTACGTGCAGCCGTGGACGATCCCTGCGTAGCCGCCGACGATCACGAAATCGACACCGGCGCGGGAGAGTCGATGCAATAAGCTCTGCAAATCGCTCACAGGCGTTTTGCCTTCCGCAGCATTTCAAGGGTGGTCAGGGCGATGTCGTGGCGTCGCAGGCGTTCGGCCACGGGCAACGCAAGATTGTCCCGCAGCATGGCCAGATCGATGCCGCATTCGACGGCCTCGCGAGCCGGGTCCGCCGGGACGCGTTTGGCCGTTGGCTTCCGTTGTTCGGGTCTTATCTTCATGAACGGATTGTATCCCCGCGGCCGGACCAAGACAAGACACCTGACGGTGGACGTAGCCCACCCGGTCGCTGTCGCATAGTCGAGAACGCCGGGCTGACCCGGGATGGTTCAGGCGTCTTCAGGCGCTTGCGATTCCGCGTGTTTCGCGGTTGGCACATCCCATTCAGATCGCCCCGCCTGTATTTCCTCTGCGTCCTTTGCGTCCCCTGCGGTTCATGAATCGAGGTTGTCGATCCGTCCTCCGTCCTCAGGCCTGGCCGACAGCCATTTGCTTGGCCAGGTCGGCGAAGGTGGCGGGGGTCAGGCCTATCCGGCGGGCGTGGGCGAAGGTCAGTTCGAGCATTTTCATGTCGGGATCGAAGGCGTTCAGGGACCAGGGGTGCCAGATGAGCGAGACGTGCGGCTTGCCCCATTCCCGAGCCTTCTCCAGGAAGACCCGATTGACCTGGAACTCGTCGTCGGGCGTTTTGACGAACTTCGTCGGGATGCCTTCCGGCATGGGCGAGGGCCAGAGCGTCAGACGCTTGGGGCCCCAGCGGTTGTTGTCCTTCAGGAGGTTCTCGTGCCAGCCGTGGCCGGGCAGTTCCCAGAGGCCCGGCGAGCCGTCGGCGCCGTAGTGGAACGGAGCTTCGATCAGGGCCGGCATCGAGCAGTCCGGTCCCCAGAGCAGGCTGCTGACGTATCGGTAGCCCGCCTCGCGAACGAGGGCCAGCACGTCCGCCGCGCCTTTGAGGCCGGTGTCGAAGCCGACCGCGGGCCGCAGACCGACGCACGGCCGCTCGAAGACCTGCTCGATCAGGGCCTTGCTCTTGAGGATCTCGTCCCGCTTCTCCTCGGGCGAGACGGCCTTGCCGCACATCGCGTTGTCGCACAGCAGCTTGTGGCTCCAGGTGTGCGAGGCAACCTCGAAGAGCGGGTCGGACAGGAGCATTTTGTACTCGGCGGCGTTGGCTTCGAGGGTCCGGCCGACGAGGAAGAACGTCGCGGGCATTTCAAGTTGTTTGTGGACCGCGACGATCTTCTTACACGCAGCCAGGCAGTTGGGCGACTCGGTGTCGTAGGCGGCGATGTACAGGGTTCGCGAGGGCGATCCGTCGGCGGCCCGGGCCCGGTTGTGCGATACGCTCGCAGCGGCCGCAAGTCCCATCGCGGCTCCCATCAGCTCCCGTCGTGAAACGCAGCTCATTCCGGTCCCCTTTCAACGCAATCATTCGTTGCCCTTCGGACGCGACGCAAGCGACATGATATTCCCGCGAAGCCTCGAGGGCAAGGATCATGCGCGTGCATCGCGGTCGGAGCTATACGTGATCGGGGTCGGCGGCTTCTTGCAGGGCGGTCAATCGGAACATTGCGGCCTGACGGATCGATGGATCGGGGTCCGTGCGGGCGATGTCGGCCAGTACGGCCGGGTCTGCGAGTCTTCCGATCGCCGCGATGCGGGCGTGCGGATGCCGGCCGTATCGAGCCAGCGAGGCCAGGAGCGTCGGGTCGGCCAGCTTCTCGACCGCGGCGATCTGGACGTGGCTGTTGGGCGAGCCGAAGGCGACGACGCCCAGGAACTCCGGATCGGCGAGCCGTCCGACGGCCGTCAGGCAGACGGGCTCAGCGTGGTCGTGAACCGCGATCGAGGCGAGACGAGCCTGGTCCGTCATGTGGTCCACCGCCCGGGCCCGCCGGACCCAGTCGGGGGATCGCAGGTCGAAGCTGCAGCTCAGCGAGGCCAGCAGCGCGAGCGACGCGAGCGTCTCCGCCACGCGGCGTACCGGGGAGAGCCGAGTGGCTCTCCCGTGCGCGGTCCACGCTTGCCGAACACCGACCATAGCCTGCGTCCTCCCTAAAAGAAGCATGGCTACACCCGCGAAGGCGTAGCCATGTCGCTTGATTCAGCTCTCGCGTCGCCGATCCGTCCTCGGCGCTCTGGCATCGATTCACGAGCGACGAGTCCCGAGTCACGGGTCACCGACTCACTCCTCGCCGCTGCCCTGGCGGGGCATGGCGATCGTGCCGGTGCGGGCGACGCTCTTGATGCCGTAGGGCTTGCAGACGTCGAGGAAGGCCTCCATTTTCGTCTCGGGACCGCTGACCTCGACCATGAGGGTCTTGGGGCTGATGTCGACGACGTGGCCCCGGAACATTTCGACCAGGGTGGAGACCTCGGGCCGCTTCTCCGGCGGGACCGCGATCGTGACGAGCATCAGGTCGCGGGCGACGACGGGTTTGTCGACGAAGTCCTGGACCTTGACGACCGGGACGATGCGGGCGAGCTGCTTGCGGACCTGCTCGACGATGCGGTCGTCGCCGATGACGACGATGGTCATGCGGCTGAGCTTGGGGTCTTCGGTGCGGCCGACGACCAGCGAATCGATGTTGAAGCCGCGGGCGGCGAACATTCCCGCGACGTGGGCCAGAACGCCCGGCTTGTTCTCGACCAATGCACTGATGATGTGCTTCATAGTTTTATCCTCGTATCTCGTGCAGCGCGCCTCGTGAAGCGTGTCCATTCGCGGACGTTTCACGCTTCACGATCGACGCTTCACGCATTAGGCCATGCTCTCCAGAATCGTCAGACCGTCCATCTCGCTGAGGCTCTTGCCGGCAGGGACCATCGGCCACACATTTTCGAGTTGTTCAACCCTGAAATCCACAACACAGGGCCGCTTCTCGGCGAGCATCTGGGCGACAGCCTTGGAGACGTCCTCTTTGCGGTCCACGGTGATGCCGACGGCGCCGAGGGCGCGGGCGACCTCGGCGTAGTTCGGGTTCTTGAGGTAGCTGCACGAGTAACGCTGACCGTAGAACAGCTCCTGCCACTGACGAACCATGCCCATGTACCCATTGTTGAAGATGCAGACCTTGATCGGCAGCTCGTGCTCGACCGCGGTGGCCAGCTCGGTCATCGTCATGTTGAAGCTGTGGTCGCCGTCGAAGTCGATGACGGTCGCGTCGGGCTTGGCGAACTGCGCGCCGATGGCCGCAGGCAGGCCGAACCCCATCGTGCCCAGCCCGCCGGAGCTGATGAACTGCCGCGGCCGCTGAAACTTGTAGAACTGGGCGGTCCACATCTGATGCTGTCCGACGCCGGTGGCGACGATGGCATCGCCCCGGGTCTGGCGGCAGACCTCCTCGATCACGGCTTGCGGCTTGATCATCGGCGCCTTGGCGTCGTACCGGAACGGGAACTTCTGCTTCCACTCCGCGATCTTCTTGAACCACGCCTCTCGCGGCCGATACTCGACCTCCTTGGTCAGTTCCGTCAGAATGTGTTTGGCGTCGCCGACCACCGGGATGTCCACGTGGACGTTCTTCGAGATGCTCGACGGGTCGATGTCGATGTGCACGATCTTGGCGTGCGGCGCAAACGTAGCCAGCTTGCCGGTGACGCGGTCGTCGAACCGCGCCCCGACCGCAATCAGCAGATCGCTTTCCTGGACCGCGTAGTTCGCATAGGCCGAGCCGTGCATGCCCAGCATGTCGAGCGACTCGGGCTTTCTCTGGTCGTAGCTGCCCAGCCCGAGCAGGGTCATCGTCACGGGCACATGGGCCTTTTCCGCCAGTGTCCGCAGCTCCTCGGCCGCATTGGCGATGATGACGCCGCCGCCGACGTAGAGCACCGGTCTTTCGGACTTGTTGATCGCCTCGGCGGCCATGGAAATCTGCCGGGCGTGGCCCTTCGTGCGGATCTTGTAGCCGGGCAGGTCGATCTCCGCCTTGCCGTTGCAGGGACATTTGCCGACCAGCACATCCACGGGCAGGTCGATCAGGACCGGGCCGGGCCGGCCGGTCGAAGCGATGTGGAACGCCTCGCGAACCGTCCGTTCGAGCACCCGGACGTCCTTGACGATGCTGTTGTACTTGGTCACAGGCCGGGTGATGCCGGTCGTGTCGGCCTCCTGGAACGCGTCGTTGCCGATCAGGTCGGTCCGCACCTGTCCGGTGAGAGCGACCATCGGGATCGAGTCCATCATGGCGGTCGCCAGGCCGGTGACGAGGTTGCAGGCGCCGGGCCCGCTGGTGGCGAGGATCACGCCGGTCTTGCCGCTGGCGCGGGCGTAGGCGTCGGCCATGTGGCAGCCGCCCTGCTCGTGCCGCGGGACGATGAATCGGATCGGAGCGTCGAACAGCTTGTCGAACAGGGGCAGCACGACCCCGCCGACATAGCCGAACATGGTGTCGACGCCAAGGTCGAGCAGCGTGTCGACGATAATCTGGGCGCCGGTCTTGACGGTCTCGGCTGCAGGAGCCGGGGTTTCTGGTTTCGCTGGCATCGGTTATCCTTTCTTGAGCAATCGAGGGTCACGAATCTTATCGCGGCCGCGTTGCCGTTGTCAATTCTTCTCGGGTGGGCGAACAGGACAGATGGGACCCACGGGACCTGTACGACTCACCGGGCGGACATCACATCGCGTTTTGGAGAATCCGCAGGCCCTCCATTTCGTTGAGGCTCTTGCCGGAAGGGACCATCGGCCAGACGGACTCTTCGGAATCGATGTGGAAATCGACCAGGCAGGGCTTGTCCTCGGCCAGCATCCGGTCGATGGCCGGACCGACCTGGTCCTTCGACTCGACGGTGATGCCCGCGGCCCCCACCGCCCTGGCGTAGGCGGCGTAGTCCGGGTTCTGCAGGTAGCTGTAGAAATACCGCTTGGCGTAGAACAGCTCCTGCCACTGGCGAATCATGCCCATGTACCCGTTGTTGAAGACGCAAACCTTGATCGGCAACTCATGCTGGACCGCCGTGCTTAGCTCGGCCATGGTCATATTGAAGCTGTGGTCGCCGTCGATGTCGATCACGGTCGCCTCGGGCCGGGCGATCTGGGTCCCGATGGCGGCCGGCAGACCGAAACCCATCGTGCCCAGGCCACCGGAAGTGATTAACTGCCGAGGGCGACTGAACTTATAGAACTGGGCCGCGAACATCTGATGCTGGCCGACCCCGGTGGTGACGATCGTGTTCTCGGTCGCCCGCCGGGAAAGCTCTTCGACCACGTATTGCGGCTTGATGGTCGAGGCGTTGCGGTCGTAGGTGAGCCGGCACTGGCTCTTGAGCTGGGCGATCCGGGCAAACCACGCGGCCCGGTCCCGGTGCTCGACCTGCTCGATCATTGCGGCCAGGATCGCCTTGGCGTCCCCGACGATCGGGATATCCGCGTGGACGGTCTTGGAGATGTTGGCCGGGTCGATATCGATGTGGATCACCTTGGCCTTGGGGGCGAAGGTGGAGAGCTTGCCGGTGACGCGGTCGTCGAAGCGGGCTCCGACCGAGATCAGCAGGTCGGACTCCTGGATCGCGAAATTGGCGTAGGGAGCGCCGTGCATGCCGATCATGTCCAGCGACTCCGGCCGGCCCTGGTCGAACGTCCCCAGGCCCATGAGGGTCATCGTCACGGGCAGATTGGCCTTGGCGACGAAGGCGCGGAACTCCTCGGTGGCGTTGGCGATAATGATCCCGCCTCCGGCCAGGACGACGGGCCGCTCGGAGCGATTGATCGCCTCGGCGGCCTCGGCAATCCGCCTGGCGTGGCCGTTCTTCGGAATGCGATAGCCCGGCAGATTCACCTGCAAGGTCCCATTCCCGGCGTATTTCTGGAACTCCAGGTCCGACGGGATATCGACCAGGACCGGGCCGGGCCGACCGGTCGATGCGATATGGAACGCTTCGTAAATCGTTTTGCCCAAATCCTTTATGTCCATGACGATCGAGCAGTGCTTCGTCACGGACCGCATGATGCCGGTCGTCGGGGCCTCCTGGAAGGCGTCGTCGCCGATCAGGTCGGTGCGGACCTGACCGGTGATGGCGACCACGGGAACCGAGTCCATCATCGCGTTGGCCAGGCCTGTGACGAGGTTGCAGGCGCCGGGTCCGCTGGTGGCGATCATGACGCCGACCTTGCCGCTGGCGCGGGCGTAGGCGTCGGCCATGTGGCAGCCCCCCTGCTCGTGGCAGGGCACGATGAATCGGATGGGCGAGTCGTAAAGCCTGTCAAATAAAGGAAGTACGGACGCCCCGATGTAGCCGAACGCGTCGGTTACGCCATGTTCGAGAAGTGAATCGACGATGATCTGGGCGCCGGTTCTGGCGGTTGGGGGTGCAGCCGGGCTGGCTGCGGACGGCGGGCAAGTCTGCATGCAGCAATTCCTTTCCTGATCAACGCGTCGGGTCCCCGCAATCTGAGGACCCTTTGGTAATTCCGACGAGTTGCGCTTTTATGGGCCTTTCCGGGCGACCAACCGCTTGCGATCATCACGAGCGACCGATCGACCCGAAGTTGCGAGCCCGGAGCCGCAACTGCGTAACCATCCCTTCACCCGGGACGGACCAGGGTCGTGCCGCGACCACGCACGGCACAAAGTAAACAATGCCAAATCCCAGACAGATTGTCAAGCACTATGTACGGCCTGGCAGCACGCCGGTTCGCTCGGCAATCCTTGTTCGTAGTGACGCCGCAAGGCGTTTCACAGCACGGGTATCCTGCCCCTACCGTCCCACCGAAAGCCCAAACCACGGTCAAAGTGCCCCCGGCGGCGCGCACCACCGGGACGGTCGTGCTACTCATGGGCGGGACGCCCATGCTACGGATCGCCGGGGGCCCGGCCCCAGCCCTTTGGCATTCTTCCCCCTTGGACAGCAACATAGTAGAGGAGCAAGACGACGTCGCCGCCGACGGCACCAACGGCTGGACGCTGACGACAGCCGAGGCGACGTTCACCGCCTCAGGCGGACCGTGGAGGCTGGCAAGAACCAAGTTCCTGGCCACGGCCGCCGCCGACAGCGGCATAGTCCTAGCCGACGGCGAGAGCTGTGATGCCACTATGACAATTGCCGGGGCGAAAAGAAACTGCAGAATTCGTGAAACGTGGAACTGGTGCGGGGGGTCATGATAGGTATGAATCCAGAATGCAAAGCGTATAGAACGCCGGCCAGAGGTTGAGATCATCACGTGTATGGCGTCCGACTCGTGGAAAGCATCCGCATCCGGCGACTTGGCCTGTGTGTATCGAGTCCTCAAGGGGGACACGGCTGCCGGAGATGCGTTGGTGGAACGACTGCGTCCGACCGTGGGCCGGATCGTGCGCGGACGCGTCACCGGGCGTACCGAAGAAGCCGATCTGACCCAGATGGTCTTCATCAAGGTGTTCGCGAATCTGGACCAGTTCTCCGGCACGGTGCCCTTGGAGCACTGGGTATCACGGATCGCCGTCAACGTCTGTCTCAATCAGCACCGCTATGAGAGGAATCGGCCTGAGTTGCGTCGGAGCGATCTCTCGCCGGACCAGGATGAACTGCTGGAACTCCTGGCCACATCCGACGCGGAGATCTCGCCGGATCGGCAAGCGGCTGCGCGCGACCTTGTGACGGCGTTGTTGGAGCGTCTGGCTCCCAGGGAACGCCTGGTCACGACGCTACTCTACCTGGAAGGACACACTATTGAGGAAACCCGACAACTGACCGGCATGAGCGCCTTGGCGGTTCGGCTCGTGGCATTTCGGGCCCGACAGAAGATGAAGAAGGCGTTTGGAAAACTCCAGCAGGAGCGTACACCATGAAACCCGTCGACTCACAGTTGAATCGTCTGCTGCGTGGGGCGGCCGCCCATCACAAAGTGGCTGCAACCAATCCGGACGCTCCCCGAGCGGCATGGCTGCTGGCGCAAGCGGACCGCGAGCGCGAGCGTGAGCCTGTATCTGCGGGAGCGTTTGCGGTTCTGCGCGGTGGTCTTGCGGCGGCCTGCTTGTTGCTGGTGCTGACGATAGCGGTCAGTCTTTGGCAAGCGTATAGAGCCCGCACACAGACACCTGATGTTCTACAACCGGTGGCTGTACTGGCCCGGGGAGTGTTGTCCTATGAGAATTGAATCCAGGCGAAAAGCACTCCTTTACCTGATTGCCGTGTTCCTCGTGGGGGCGGCGATCGGTGGGGCAGGCGGTTACTGGCTGGGTCGCACGGTCAAGGCGCGGTTGCCCAGCGCCGAGGAGTTCGAGAACGCCATGTTCCGGGGACTGAAGTCGGAGCTGGCTCTGACCGCCGAACAGGAAGGAGACGTTCGAATCATCGTCCACGAGACCGTGCAGGAGCTGGCCGGACACTGGATCGGGGCCGTGGTTCAGACGGTCAAGACGGTCGAGAACTGTCAGCATCGGCTGGAACCCGTCCTCGATGAGCGACAGCGGGCGAAGCTCTCGGAATTGGTCCAACGTGGTCGCGAAGGACTTCGGGCCGCCACGAATGACGGCGAAACGATCCAGACGCGGCCATGAGACCAGAGTCTCGATTTGAGATGCGCCTGTGGAGATTCTCGTTTCGTTAACGGCGTCAGCAATCGATCTCCATCAGAACAGACCGATGCGATGAAGGAGTCTCACCATGAATAGAATCACGTTGAGCGTTTGTACTCTTGGCATATTCTGCGTCTTGCAGATGAGCATCCTGCACGCCGCAGACACGCAACTTGGTGATGCTAAGGTCACGGGCGACGTTCAAGGTGGCAGCGTTCAAAAAGCGACGTTCGAATATGCGGAGAAGGACTCCCGGAAGCTCTTTCTCGACCGGTTCGTCGACACGTCGGCGAACGTGGTCGGCAAGCGGCCGGTGGTGATCTTCTCCGTCGGCGGCGGATGGGAGAGCGCCAGCCGGGGCGACGGGAATGTCCCTCCCTTATTCAGCTATCTCGCCTCACTCGGCTACACGATAGTCTCCATTGACTACCGCCCCGGGATCAAAATGGCCAAGGCCAGCGGGGAGATGACCGCGGCCAATGGGGTCCAGATGTATCTACGCGCCATCCAGTGGGGCGTGGAGGACCTTTTCGACGCCACATCCTACATCCTGCAGCGTGCGGACGAGTGGAACGTCGACAAGGACCAGATCGTGATCATGGGCGGAAGCGCCGGGGCCACCAACTCGCTCGTCGCGGAGTTCAACGTCGCCAACGACACCGAGCTGGCCCGTGCCCATCTCCCGAAGGGCTTTCGGTATGCCGGCGTGATCTCGATGGCGGGCGCGTTCTGGCTCAAAGCCGATACGCCGCTCGACTTCAAGTCGAGACCCGCCCCGATCTTGTTCTTCCACGGCGCGAAGGACCAGTTGGTCACGTACGACGAGGTCCAAGGGCCGTTCTCGGGGTACGGTCCCGCCTACTACTTTCGCAAGTTCCCGGGCCCGGACTTCCCGAAGTGGTTCGTCGACTATCCGGAAGGGGACCACGTCGTGGCGGCCAGCCCGACCATCGATTGTCAGTACGAGATCGCGGCGTTCCTCCAGAAGTTGGTCAAGGAACGTCAGGAGATCTCGGTGCACACGATCGAAGAGGCCAAGATCCCGAAGACCTTCTTCAATGCGCCCAGACTCTACGGCAACCGATCGTCCGCAGGGCCGGACGCTAAAGACAAAAAGTAGCGATCCTCGAAGCATGTTGCCGTTGTCCTCGCAAGACAACGGAACGGAGTACGTTATGAACCGAATTCAAGAGATGGTGTGGACGTCGCTCGTCGCCACGACATTGTGCTGGATTCCGATTCGTGCCGACGAACCGAATTCTCCCTTGCCCAACGCGGACAGAGTACCTGAGGCGCCGCCCACAGTCCTCCCCATCTGGCCCGGCGTCGCGCCGGGGTCAGAGAACTGGACGCAACGAGAGGCCCAATACCGTGGTTTCGACGGCAAGTTAATGATCCGCAATGTCGTCATACCAACGTTGACGGTCTTTGTGCCCGATCCGAAGAGAGCGACGGGCGCCGCGATCATCATTTGCCCCGGCGGCGGCTTTCGCTTCTTATCGTGGGAGAACGAGGGAACAGACGTCGCAAGATGGCTTCAAGAGCGAGGCGTTACGGCGTTCGTGCTCAAGTATCGTCTCAAAGAGACCCCGGCTGACGAGGCGGAGTTCGCCAGAGACATGCTTGGCTTCATGTTGACCTTGGCGAAGTTTCGCGACCGAGACCTGTCCAGTGAAGCAGCACAATCGCTTGCAGAAGATATGCGAGTGTCTGGCAGTGCGGCAGGTATTGCGGATGGTCGCCAGGCGGTCAGAGTAGTCCGCCAATCAGCGAAGAAATGGAATCTCAAGCAGGATTGCATCGGCATGATGGGATTCTCCGCCGGTGCAATGATCACGAACGCTGCATGTATTGGGGATGATGCAGAATGCCGCCCAGATTTCGCAGCCCCGATTTACGGCCCAGTCTTCGGTGAGATCAAGGCGCCCGCCCACGCCCCACCGTTGTTTATTCTCTGCGCATCCGACGATCAGCTCGCCGAAGCCAGTAGTGTCCGGCTTTACTCAACATGGCGAGACGCCGGCTACCAGGCTGAACTCCATATCTTCGAAAAAGGGGGCCACGGCTTTGGCATGGCGAAGAAGAACCTCCCTATTGATGGATGGATCAACCGATTCGGTGACTGGCTCAGTCAGCGCAAGCTGATCAGGCCATCCGTGACGTCATCCACAACCCTGCGTGGAGGATAGTCTGCCGAGACAGATGGTCTATAGAACAAGACGCCAAGGTGGCCCGATATGCCTGGCTCATGGAATGGCGGTCCGTTGTCGCACGATGCGTCCCCACGGCTCCAGGCGGATCTCGTGGCTGTTCTGAAAGTCCTTGCCGGTCGCCACACCGAAGCCCCTCACGTGCGTTGCGAACAGGTGGAACGAATGCGGGGACCTGCCCTCGAAGCGGAATCGACCGTCGGAGTCCGTCAGAGCGGATCTCACCTTCGGGGCATCGTCGGGCCGACGAGACTCCAGAGCCGCGCTGTGGCGTACCACGTCGCTACGCCGATGTCGGATCAAGACCACCCGCGCCCCGGCGACCGGCCGGCCGTTGGGATCGACCACGCGGCCGGAGAGGGCCTGTGGGGCGGGCGTGGGGGCGTCTGTTGTCGATGCCTGCACGTCCAGGATGATCGGGGCCAAGTACTGCAGTTGGACGAAAGCGCCCTCGTAGGGGCCGTCGTCGTCTGTCTTCTGGAGCGTTTCGACGATCAGGCCGGCCAGGTACACGCCGTTGGCGTCGGGCGGGACGTCGGCGGCCAGGGGGATGGGAAGGACCTGGTTGGGCTCCAGTTGCATGTCGGCCGGCGGCTGGGTGAGCCAGCCTTTGCAGCTTCGCGAGATTACGGCGTTCCAGTCGTTCGGATCAACCTCCACCCAGAGGCCGTTGGGGTCCCTGGTCAGCTCGACGAGCCGCAAGGAGACCTGAGTCGCCAGATCGCCGAGGTTCTCGAGCTTGAAGCCCAGCGGCACGCCGCGTTCGCCCGGGACGACCTGTTGCCGGCGAAGGATCGGCTGGACCGCAAATTCCCCGAGAACAGGGTCGGCCAGAAAGAAAAAAGCCGCCAAGGTCCCGATAACGTGAACCGAGGAGAGTCTCGCATTCGCTTGTGGGGATCGCTTCCGACAAACCATGATTCCTCCCGGCGTAGTTCGAATCCGTCCGATGCACCCCAAGACTCGCATATCAACCAAGTACAGTATAGCCGCCGGAGGGGACCCGGTCAACCGTGAATCCCTAGAAAGCAAATAGGATATCTATGCTCCGCCGGCATCCGACCGGCCGCAAACCTGCTAGGGCGGCGGCGTCCAGGGCGAAGCTTTGGACGGCCCTTTTCAAGGTGAGACCAAAAACGCGAGCACTGGATTGCGTTTTCGCGTACGACCGATATAATAAGGCTTGCTGGGATGTTTTGTCTTCTCTGCAGATGCATCTCCCGGCGCATAGGCAGAAAGTTGCCGTCGGGCAACCCGTTGGAGTAGAAGCACCGTGGCCAACATCGATCCGGCAGTCTTCGCGGCTGGA
>JAAYVJ010000169.1 GCA_012517265.1 Planctomycetota bacterium
CCCCGTCACGCCGGACCGCGGACGGGTCCTTTTGTGTTCTTTGCGCTTGCATTCCCCGGCCCCTTCCTGTACATAAGGGCGCGATTCGCCGCCCGACCCCCAGCCCGGGCGCGTCAGAAAGCCACGGTCCTGACTGCGGCTCTTTTCTTGAAAGGATCTGCCGATGTTGAAGATTGGAATGATCGGAGCGGGATTTGTCGCGACCTTCCACGAGCGGGCTTTGCGGTCGGTCCGGAACGCGGAACTGGCGGGAGTCTGCGCCCTCAAGGGCGCCGAGACGCTGGCCCAGAAGGCCCGCCAGGATCACCTCGGTGACACCAAGGTCTACGGGACCATCGCCGAACTGGTCAAGGCGGTCGACGTGGTGTGCGTTTTTGCGCCCAACTTCGTCCGCGTGGACATGATGAGGCAGATCGCCGCAGCCGTCGAGGACGGGACGCGGATCAAGGGCATCATCGTGGAGAAGCCCTTGGCCCGCAACTACGCCGAGGCGGAGACGCTCGCGCGGATCGCCAAAGCCATGGGCGTTCCGACGGCGTACTTCGAGAACCAGATCCACATGCCCTCCGTCGTCCAGGCCCGCACGCAGTTGACACAGGTCGAGAAGGCCATGGGGGCGCCCCACTTGGCTCGCAGCGCCGAAGAGCACGGCGGGCCCCACGAGCCCTGGTTCTGGGATCCCACGACCCAGGGCGGCGGCGTCTGCTGCGACATGGGGTGCCACAGCATCGCCTGCGGCATGTACATGGTCACGCCGACCGGCAAGCCCCTGACCCACCTCAAGCCCCTGCGGGTCAACGCGACGATGGCATTGCTCAAATGGGGCAAGGAGCCCTGGCGAAGCCAACTCAAGCAACGCGGCGTCGATTATGCGAAGATCCCCGCGGAGGACTACTCCAGCGTCTCGATCGAGTTGGAGGACCCCGATACGAAACACCGCAGCATCGTGCAGGCGACCAACTCCTGGATGTACGATGCCCCCGGCCTTCGGCTGCTCATGGAGACGTTCGGACCGGGTTATTCGTACACGGTCAATTCGCTTCAGTCGCCGGCGGGCATGTTCATCAGTGATGCGGCCGCGGCCGCCGTGATCGACAGCGAACTGGCTCTGGAAAAGTCCCAGGCGACCCGGGGATCGCTGATCCTCCAGCCGGATGAGGCGAGCCTGTACGGCTACGTCGCCGAATGGATCGATGCGCTGACGGCGTTCGAACAGGGTCGTGATGCCCTGCTGAACCTCGAGTATGGCAGGCAGATCACCCTGCTGATCATGGCCGCATATATGTCGCACGAACAAAGGAAGGTGGTCGATCTGACCGACCCGGCAACGCTGGGCGAGCTCGAGACCTACATCCCCCTGATCCAACAAGGCAAGGGCAGTTTGGTTCTCTGACATCGGACCCTGCGCAAGGGGATTCACACGAGAAGAAGGAGCGGCGTCCTCGGGGAGTCGCTCCTTTCTGTTCTTGCGGCAGAGTCTCCCCTTTCGACGATAAGAGGGCAATCGAAGGAGGACAAACAGGGCTCTTCTTCAGAAGCCGCTGATCGTGGAAACTCCACCTCCGGCAGGCATGAATCTCAAGCGGTCGTTTGCGCAGCCCGGCCCCGCACCTGGTCATGTCAACTCGAGAAGGCCAAGTCTTTAAGCGAACCGAGGGCCGTTACAGTCTCGACTCGCCATCCAGCCTCGCCTGCCCAAACACACAGAGGACGGCTCCCGCCTCCCGCAGCAGCCTCTGCAAATTATCGGAAATCCGCCCAGACAAACATCCACCCACGCGGCTCACCCCCACTGCACCCGACGGGATGGAACTCTCTCACGCCGACGGACCCGGAAGCCGGAACGTGCTCGCAGGCAACTCTGGCTTGGAAGTCCTCAATACCGTCCCACAGCCGACGCTCAGAAAATCGGCTGGTCCGAGGCGCTGCCGATCAGGCCCGCCACGGACCGGCCGGTCAAGAAATTACCCCTGCTATCAGAATCGACGATCGCCGCGTCCACCGCGTCCGCCGCCGCCACCACCGCCACCGCCTTCCCTGGGGCTCTTGGGCTTGGCCTCGTTGACCGTAATGGACCGGCCTTTGAAATCCGTCCCATTGAGGCCCTCGATCGCAGCCATCGCGTCTTCCCGCGAGGGCATCTCGACGAAACCGAAGCCGCGGGACTCCCCGCTGAACCGGTCCTTGATGACGTTGGCACTGCTCACGTCGCCGTAGGCGCCGAAGAGCTGCTGCAGGTCATCGTCTGTGGCCGCAAATGGAAGGTTTCCAACATAGATGTTCATTTTCTTCTCTCCTTTAACACGTCAACATGCAGCCCGAACCTCTTCGGTGCCAGCCACCACACAGTACGCGGCTGCATTTCTACCGACCACGATCACCTGATCCAAACCATGCAGAATCCGCAAGGACAGAGGGGATTACAGGCAGGAAGTCAAGTCATCAATCCGCGTCAACCTCACACTCAGAACGCATCAACCAAATTCCTATTCCACGGCATGCTATCACCATATCCGGACAATCCACGTTCTGCAAGTGCGAAATTCGACTTTTTCGCATCCCGGCCAGATTCCCGCCAGGGTCAGCTTGCCCGCGGTTTGGAGTTTTGATAGCATTGGAAGTTCCATGCAGCACGGTCGCCGAGGTTTGCGCCTAAGGAAAGGTTTGAAGATGACTACCGCCGTTCGCCCATCGATTCTTCCTATGATTCTCCTGTCCCTCGCCGCCGTCGCCACGGCGGAGACCGTCCCCCTGACAGAACTGGACCTGACGAAAATGTCCAGCGGCTGGGGACAACCCCAGGTGGACAAGAGCATCACCGGCAAGCCCCTCTCCGTCGGCGGACGGGTCTTCGAACGCGGGGTCGGGACCCACGCCGATTCCGTGCTCTACATCGACCTGGACGGCAAGGTCGAGCGATTCTGCGCCAGCGTGGGAGTGGACGACGCCGCCGGCGGCAAAGGAACCGTGGCCTTCCGGGTCTACGGCGACGGCAAGAAGCTCTTCGACAGCGACGTCATGAAGGGCGGCCAGCAGGCCAAGACCGTGGACGTCCCACTGACGGGGGTCCGTCGCGTCATGTTGCTGGCCGGCTCCGGCGGCGACGGGATTGGCTTCGATCATGCCAACTGGGTTCAGGCCCAATTCGTGTACGCCGGCCAGAAACCCTCGGCCGTGGACGCCCCCAAGCCGCCCGCAGAGGAGAGAGTGATCCTGACGCCCAAGCCCGGCCCGCAGCCCCGGATCAATGGCCCGACGGTCTACGGCGCCCGGCCGGGACACCCCTTCCTTTACCGGATTCCCTGCACCGGGACCCGACCCATTCAGTTCACAGCGATCGGCCTACCGAAGGACCTTCGGCTCAACGCCGAGACCGGCATCATCGAAGGCCGCGTGCCCGCCGAACGCGGGGAGTACGCCGTGATCCTCAGCGCCGCCAACGCCCAGGGCACCGCCAAGCGGCCCTTCAAAATCGTCGTCGGCGACACGCTTGCCCTGACGCCCCCGATGGGCTGGAACAGTTGGTACATCCACTACCATCGCGTCACGGAGCAGCACATGCGCGAGGCCGCGGACGTGATGATCGCCTCCGGCATGGCCGACGCCGGCTATCAGTATGTCAACATCGACGATTGCTGGATGAAAAAGAGGGGCGACGAGCCCTACCGCGACGACAAAGGAGCGATCCTGCCCAACTCCAAGTTCCCCGACATCCGGGGCATGGTCGACTACATCCACGGCAAGGGCCTCAAGGCCGGGCTCTACACTTCGCCCGGGCCGTGGACCTGCGCCGGGTACGTCGGCAGCTACGAGCACGAGCGGATCGACGCAGAGAAGTTCGCCGAATGGGGATTCGATTTCCTCAAGTACGACTGGTGCTCCTACACCGAGGTCGCCGGCGGCAACACCCTCGAACACATGAAACGTCCCTACCAGAAGATGGGCGACATCCTCAAGACGCTCGACCGGGACATCGTCCACAACCTCTGCCAGTACGGGATGGGAAATGTCTGGACCTGGGGCGCCGAAACGGGCCACTGCTGGCGGACCACCGACGACCTGGGCGTCGCGGCCGACACGATGCTGCCGGGCTTCTACCACATTGGCCTGAGCAACGCTCGCCACTACGAGTATGCAGGCCCCGGCCATTGGAACGACCCGGACTACATCCTGATCGGCTACGTCGGCAACGCCCGCAGCCAGAACGACCCGCCGATCCCCACGAAGCTGACGCCAAACGAGCAGTACAGCTACATGTCCATGTGGTGCCTGATGGCGGCCCCTTTGTTCTTCTCGGGCGATATGGCGATCCTCGACGACTTCACCCTTGGCATTCTGTGCAGCCCCGAAGTCATCGAGATCGACCAGGACCCGCTGGGCAGGCAGGCCAGGCCGCTGGTCCAGGACGATCTGACGTTGATCATGGCCAAGCCCCTGGCCGACGGCTCCCTGGCGGTGGGCCTGTTCAACCTGGCCGACATGCCTCGCCAGATGAGCGTGGACTGGTCGCTTCTGGGCATCCGGGGCAAACAGGGCGTCCGCGATCTGTGGCGGCAGAAGGACCTGGGCGTCTTCGCCGACCGGTTTGCGACGACGGTCCCCCGCCACGGCGTGGCACTCCTTCGCCTGCGGCCCCAATGACCAGGCGGCGGCATCGAACCCTCATCGCGTTCCATGCTCGGTGTCGCTCCTGCTATCTGTTGCGGACATGCATGCGGATTGCGAAGGCCTTGCAATGGGGAGATCCGGTGGGTAGAATGGGTGCGTCGACGGTCTGAGCACGCCGCGTTTGGGCTCTTTGAGAGTCTGGTCCGGCCCCGCCCGGGGCCCCCTTCGCAAACCAAGACCTGGAGGATCTCCCCATGAGGCGTTCCCATGCATTCACGTTGATCGAGCTGCTGGTGGTCATCGCCGTGATCGCGGTGCTGATGGCGATCATCATGCCCGCTCTGGGCAAGGCCAAGAACCTCGCCCAGGGCGTCGCCTGCAAGGGCAACATGAAAAACTACGTCTTTGCGGTCGCGATGTACGGCGACGACAACGACGGCAGGTTCTGCGAGCCCCGAAGGTGCTACTTCTCCCAGACCACGCCCTTCCCCGTGGAAAGCGGACTGGCCTCGTACAACCACGTCCGCTGGTGCAACGGGAACGTGGACCTCAAGAGCCATCCGGAATACGGCGGGACCCTGTTCCGCTACCTGGCGGACGCCAAAGCCTTCATCTGCCCGACGTACAAGACCGTCGCGGTGCGCAACTCCGAGGACCAGTTCTATCGGGCCGACGCCGCAAACCTGAAGAACTACGAACCCTGGTACAACTACACGATGAACGCCTATCTGGGCAGTCCCGACGCGGAGATCAAAAACACCGCGGTCAAGAAGCTGTCCGATGTGAAACGCCAGGCCACGACGTTCTCGTTCTGCGAGGAAAGCGCCCTGGTCGACACGGCATACAACGAATCCGGCCTGAACGACACCTACATGATCCCCGGCAACGACACGATGATCCAGAGATGGCTCAGTGCGGCCGGGGGCAGCCCGTGGAACGTCGAGCCGGGGCCCGGAACCAACCCGAGGTTCTACGACGTTCTGGCGGGCTATCACAACGCCCCCACGGGCAACCTGCTCAAAGGACGGGGCAATTGCGCTTTCCTCGACGGGCACGTGGACGCCCACGCCCGTTCGGAGACCTTCCCTCTGGCCTACCCGCGAAAGTGAGACTCAGTTCGATACGACCGGCCCGGCGTTCGCCCGGCCCGGCGTAGGCTCCTTCTGGGGCACAAACTCGTAGACGCCTCGGTTGTTCAACCACCGCCCGAGCGTTACGCCGGGATCGGCTGCCCCGAACTCCTGCTGCTCGCTGTAGCCGGTCAGGCCGCCGTCGAGACCAGAGTGCAGATATACGGTCTCACCGTCTTTGCTCAAACCGAATGGCGTCTGGCAGCCGGGATCGGCCGCATTGCCGAAGTGCTCCGTCTCACCGAACACGATGTAGCCGCCGGCCGGGACGCTCGTACCGGCGTGAATCTGATACTTGGTCAGATCGTTCGAATCGTCGCTGAGGAACCAGCCCCCGATGTCGATCGGCTGGGCCGTCGTGTTGAACAACTCGATCCAGTCCGGGCCGCTCCCGGCGGAGTTGGCCAGCACTTCATTGATCACGATCGCCCCCAACTCCGGAACCAGCCCGTCGTCGCTGTGCCCCGGCGAGCCGCCGGAGTACGCGCTGGGCCGCCAGGCGTCGCGAGTGTCGACGACCGCCGCACGGGGGTTGCGAACCGTCAGCGAGAAGCCCATCCCGTCGGTCAGATCGTACCACTCATCCGAATACTCGAAGCTTTCGATGACGCCGCCGACGGCATCGACCAACTCGATCCGCTCGCCGGCGTTGCTCAGAGCGCCGGTGTATTCGCCCACGACCGGCAGAGTCGCGCCGTATCGGGCCTCGAACGCGTCGATGTCCTTGACCAGCAGACAATACCCCCCGGCGGATAGAACAAACCGGGGGAACACATACTCGATTCCCTTGGTGAACCGCACCATATTCAGATCGATCGCCTGCGATCCGACGTTCGTCAGCTCGATGTACTCGGCGTTCGGATCGTCCGGGTCGCCCGTCTCCGCGGGATGGTACATCACTTCGCTGATCCGCAGATTCTGGGCCACCGGCCCGACGGAGAAGACGGCCTCGTTCAACGCGCTCCACTTGCCGTCGAAGGCCCGCGCTTTGACCAGCGTGCTGCCCGCCAGGGAGATCGGGCCGTTGTAGGCGATCGCCGTCGGCGAGGGCTGGCCCTGGCTGATCTCTCCGGCCGCCATCTCGACGGAAAAGAGGAAATCGCTGCTGTCGATCGGGGTGTTCATCGCGTGGACCGCCAGCACGTTGGTCCCCTCCCACAGCAAGCCCGCCGCGTCGGAGACGTCGATGGTGGTCAGGTTCACGGCGGACTCGTCCGGGTTGCCCGCGCTGGCGACGGAGTTCCACTGCGGCGTGCCCGTGAAGTTCCGCCGGGCGATTTCCGCGCCGTTGAGGTATGCGACAAACCCGTCGTCGTACCGGACCTTCAAGATCACGTTCGAAAAGTTCGGATTGGCAACGACGAACGGAATCCGGATGTAACAGCTCCCATTGATGTTGTACATCGCGTCGTGCACGTCGATGCCGAAGTACGGCGCGTAGCCCGTGCTGTTTTCGTACCCGACGCCGCCGGTGCCGAGCCGCCAGGACGAGTCGTCGAAGGAATTCGCAAACCAGACGTTGGCCTCGCCGACCTGGAGGCCGCCCTTGGTAACGTCCCCGACGAGGCGGAAGTTCGTGGAGGAGAAGCTCGTGAAGCTGCCCCGGGCCGCGAACAGCTCCAGTTCCGAGCCGCCGCCGCATTCATAGAAGACCAGCCGCAGATCGTACGCGCCGGCCTCCGCGACGTTGAACACGGTCAGCGTGTCGGACGGGCTGCGAGGATCGGGGTAGGAACTCTTGTAGGTCCTGGCGCCCTTGGTCAGAGTCATCGCGTATCCGTCGTCGCTGCTGACGCCGAACGTCCAGTTGCCGGTCTGCGGGATCATCACCTTCCCGGTGACGAGGATGACGAAATTCTCCACATCCACGTTGAGCGTGGTCCCCGGGAACGGGCGGTCCGGCTCGAAGTGGCCGACGCTGCCGGTGTTGAAGTAGTTGATGGTCTGGGCCTGCTCCTTGGCGGTCGTGCTCCGCAAAGAGGCATTCGCGATCACCGCCTCGGCCGAGGTCATGCTGTCCACAGTCCCCCGGGCCTTGTAGAAGGTGACGTCGAATCCGGCGGGCACGTTGCTCAGCAGGTTCCCGCCGTTGGCGACGCTCGGGACCAGGACCCGTTTGGCTGCATTCTCGCTCAGCAGCGTCACGATCTTGTCGCTGGAGGACAGGGCCGGGGGCAGGCGGGGATCGCTGCCGTCGGTGGTGTAGTAGACCTTCGCCCCTGCGTCCGCGGTCAGAACCAGTTGATTGTTCGCGGGAACCGCTCCGCCGTGTTGGGCAACGCCATTGATCTTGAAGACCGGCGCGACGGTCGAGGGATACAGACCCGCGCTCTTCAACTGGCCCAGCACGATCGCCGGTCGTTGCGGCATATAGGTATTCAGAATATAGTCCCGCGTGGTGCGCCAGTGTGCGAGGGTATATGGCGTCGAGCTGGACTGGTCTCCCCATCGGGCCGACTCGCAGATGATCGCCAATTCCACCTGATCGGCGAGTTCCTTGTATCGGAGATAGGCCGCCCCGGACGTCGTCGGCCCGTTGTCGAAGAGATGCCTCTGGACCGCGTCGGCGAAGCGGAGACAGAATTCGGTGTTCGAACGCAGGGCCGCATAGGGGACGGCCGCCCCATCGCTGACGCCGGTCACGTTGGCATTCAGGCTCGACCAGATGACCAGTGATCCTTCCGCATCCCAATTGAAGAACTTGAACCCGGTCGAATTCGGAGGCCGGCGGCAGGCCGCGTAGTAGTTGTGCCCCGGCCAATCGCCCGTGCCGCCCCAGAAATTGGAGTACATGTAGTCGATGTAGTTGTCCACGTCGAGCAGATTGTCGTACGCGGGATTGCGGGTCCCATCGGGATTGTTGCCCTGGATCCGCTGATACGACGCCGCGTCGGACAACCCGGCCCGGGCCCGGCTGAGCATCGCGTTCCACGTCGCCATGCTGCTGCTCGGACGCGATTCGCCGCTGTTGGTGGCGTCCCACTCCTCTTCATCGCCGCCGAAATAGGCGGCGCAGAACGGCTCCGTCGGCCGTTCCACCACGTTGTACAGACCCCAGTACAGGCCGTTGAGATACAGGTGGACGAAAGTGCCGTGCGGCGAGGGCCGGCCCATCGCCAATTGCGTCCGCCGCATGAATTCGTCCATGATGTATTGCGTGCTCTCCCGCCCCCAGTCGTTCCATCCGTCGTTCGCGCCGCCTCGCAAAATGAGCGTGTCGAAGCGGGTGGTCGCGCCAGGGTCCTCAAAGACGGGGTAATCCAGCTTTGCTGGGCCGAAGTCGCGTCGGAACAGCAAGCGGAACGATTTCTTGCGGGTCAGGTTGAATCCGCGGAAGGCGTTCCCGTAGATCTTCAGCCCTGCGTCGATCTGGAAGGCCGTCGTCCCGTCCTTGTTGATCCACTCGATGGACACCGGCCGCTCCCATGCCTCGCCCTCTCCCCACGGATTGGAGTAGATCCCTTGCGTCCCGAACAGGTTGTCCATCGAGGTCACGACGGACATCGTCGGGATCGACTGCAACGCGGCCCTCATCTGCGTGCGATACAAAGCGTTGTTGACCACGTCGGGGTCCATCTCATAGTCGGCCGGCGTGCTGCCCCAGAGGGTCGGGAACCCCGCCGGCTTGGCAGGCTGGCTGGGGACCTGGTCGATTCGGATGAACGTGTGGGTCTCGACCCCGCTGGCCATCCAGCCGGGTTTGAAGGCCGCGGCGCGGACGCACGTGGTCGACGCGATTACGAGGGGCGAACTGTAGAGCAACCCGGTGGTCTCGGTCGGTACGCTGCCGTCGAGGGTGTAGCGGATCACGGCCCCCAATGTCTCGCATGACAGAGACAGGGTGATCGGCGCCGTGTAGAAGCCGCGTTCGCTGCTGAACCGCGGACGGGAGACGACGTCCAGCGCCCCGGCGGTATTGGCCTTGCCCGGGGTCGGCGTCGAGAAGTACTGCCAGACCAACGCCTGGCCCGAGCCCGACAACTCCGGCGACAGGAAGAACACCTCGTTGTTCTTGTCGTTGTTGAGCCCTTGAACCGCCAGAACGTTGCGCCCCTCGCGGAGGAGATCCACGCGGGCGGAGATATCCAGCTCGATGGGCGTGCCCACGAGCGCATCGGCACGATCGGCTGCGGCGGCGGAATTCCACTGCGGCGTTCCGATGAAGTTGCTCCGGCCGACCTCCACGCCGTTGAGCCAGGCGACGAAGCCGTCTTCGCTGCGAACTTGCAGGAGCATCGAATCGAAAGATCCGATCTGATCAGCCTCGAATTCGACGCGGGTCCAGAGCGAGGCGTTCTTGCCCAGCATGTCGGTCCGCAGGCGGTTGTCCGCCTGGCTGCCGAAACTGACGTTGTCGAACACCGCGGCGCAGGAGTCGGTCGCGCTGTGGGCCGTCACACAGATGCCGATGTAGGTGTCCTGGGCCATGGCGATGGTCTCCGAACCCTGCTGGGTCCAGTTGACGCCGTCGGCCGAGTGGTACCCGGTGAACACGTTGCGACGTCGCGCAATCCGGAGCCAGTATGGAGTGACCAAGCTGTTGCCCTGGTTCGAGGTAGTGGTTCCGTTGGCGGTGATTCGGCGCTGGAACGCGGTTCCGTTGGTCGGGGACATCACCTCCATCGCGTGCCGGGAACCGGCGGTCAACGTCTCGCGAATCATCACGCCAGCCTTGGCCCACGGGTTCGTATTGACCATGCCGATGACCTGGACGGTCAACTCGCCGTCGCCCTTGAGGGGCATGTAGAGGAAGTAGAACGAGTCGGAGGTCCCGCCGATGTCGGCGCCCCCGCCGAGAACCGTGATCACGGTAGGCCCCTGCGGCCCATAGAAACCGGGGACCAGGGGATTGCCGATGTCACGCCCCACGAGTTGAGAGGCATGAGAGAAGCCCAGGCTGGCCTGACTCGTGGGCCATGCGGCGGCGTTGAAACCCGGCGAGGTCCAATCCAGCCCGGCGTCGTCGGACGTCGGCACGTGGTAGGACAGGGTGGACGTCGCCGCGACGAACTGCGCGGCGCACGCCGTGAGTCCGTAGGAAATGTTCGCCCGTTGCTCCGGGTAGGTCGGGCCGCACTCGTGGGCGATGGTCCGGCCGTCGGATTCCACCAGAGCCACGTACCCGCCTTCGGCGCCCAGCTTGAAATTCGTGTGCAGTTGCCCGCTCGTCCGGTCCTTGCCGGAGGCGAACACAACCAGATAGCCGTTGGCCGCCACTCGCGTTCCTGAGGGGAACCGCCAGCGGGTGAGGTTTTCGGGATCGTCCGTCAGATACCAGCCAGTCAGATCGACCGCCTTGGCCGTCGGATTGTACAGCTCGATCCAGTCCGACGAATCGCCGTCGGCGTCCAGAAGCTCCCCTGCCCCCAGCGGCGTGTTGCTGCCGTTGCTCGCCATGAACTCGTTGATGACCGGACCCTCGGTATCGGCCCCGATCGCGACAGACCCAAGAAGGCAGAGCAGAACAAACAGCGCTTTTGATCTCATGAGGCAAGCTCCTCCGAAGCGTTGGCACCGACGCTCGTTCCGGCCCACCCCCAGTGGACCCGCGAGGACGACGATCGTGACTGAATCCTTCGTGACATAGTTCTGTATATCGGCCGGACAACGGCCTGCATCCGGCGAATCGATCGACATTATTCTAACACCGCGAGGCCGGCCGGTCAAAACGTTATCGGTCCCGCCATTGTGCGTCGCCGGGCCTTGCCCGCCCCGAGGTGGAGCGGTATAATACGAAATTCTTCCGCTTGACCCGGCCCGACAGCGCGTCGGCCGGAATGAGAGCACCGTGAAAACCGTGGAAGGAGAACGAAAGAACGTCGCGAGGCCGGCCCGGCCTTTTGATTCTTTCCTTCCCCCTTCCCACCTTCTACGCCTAGGATACGGGGTACCGATGAGCACACAGATGATCGAGCAGCTCAAGCAGTTGAGCCGGGGGACAGTCGAGATTTACACGCAGCAGGAGCTGGGCCAGAGGCTCGCCGAGGCCGCCCAGTCGGGTCGTCAAATGCGGATCAAGCTGGGCCTGGACCCGACCAGCCCCGACATCCACCTGGGCCACACGGTCGTGCTGCGGAAGATGCGACAATTCCAGGACCTCGGCCATAAGGCGGTGCTCATCATCGGCGACTACACCGCCCGCATCGGCGATCCGACCGGCCAGAACACGACGCGTCCGATGCTCTCGCCCGAGCAGATCGAACGAAACGCCAAGACCTATTTCGAACAGGCCGGCAAGATTCTCGACACGTCGCCCGATAAGCTGGAGGTCCGCCACAACAGCGAGTGGCTGGCGGACCTGCGGCTGGCGGACATCATCCGCCTGGCCAGCAATATGACTGTCGCGAGGATGCTCGAACGAGACACCTTCGAGATCCGCTACAAGAAAGGCGACCCGATCGGCGTCCACGAGTTCCTCTATCCACTGATGCAAGGCTACGATTCGGTGATGGTCCGCAGCGACGTCGAGTTGGGCGGCACCGACCAGACCTTCAACAATCTCGTCGGCCGGGACCTCCAGCGAATGAACGGCCAGCCGCCGCAGATCGTCATCACCAGTCCCATCCTCGTCGGCCTCGACGGCGTGCAGAAAATGAGCAAATCCAAGGGCAACTACGTCGGCGTCACGGATGAGCCCTCCAACATGTTCGGCAAGGTCATGAGCATCTCCGACGAGATGATGGCCAACTATTACACGCTGCTGACCGACCTGCCCACCGAGCGGATCGCCGAGCTGACCGATTCGGGCAAGACGCATCCGAAGGAGGCCAAGGTCCTGTTGGGCAAGACCATCGTCGCCCAGTTCCACGGCCAGGCGGCCGCGGACGCGGCGGCCGCCGAGTTCGACAAGATCTTCGCCAAGGGCCAGCTCCCCGACGATATGCCGGAGATCGCCCTGCCGGCGGCGCCGATCACGATCAAGAACCTGCTGACCGCCTGCAAGCTGGTCGAGACCGGCGGCGAGGCCAAGCGGCTCTGCGCCCAGGGCGGCGTCACCGTCGACGGCCAGAAGGCCGCGGACCCGAACGCCGAGATCACCCCGCGCGACGGCATGGTCATTCAGGTCGGCAAACGCCGATTCGCCAAATTGATTGTCAGGTGACAGGCGACGCTTCATCAATCGAAAGACTGGAGGACCCCCCGCATGGACTACACCAGAAGAGAGATTGCCGCCCTCACGTTGGGCGGCCTGGCGTCGCTGGCGATGGCAGGCTGTCGGGCCGAGTCGATCAAGCCCCGCTCGCCCCGGACGCTCCGCGTGCTCACCTACAACATCCACCATGGAGAAGGCACCGACAAGCAGTTCGACTATGAGCGACTGGCCGCCGTGATTCAGAAGCTCGAACCCGACGTCGTCGCGCTGCAGGAAGTGGACCGCGGCACAGAGCGAGCCTCCGGCGTCGACCAGGCCCGCCTTTTGGCGAAGCTCTGCCACATGCACTACGCCTTCGGCCAGGCGATGCCGCACCAGGGCGGCCAGTACGGCGAGGCCATCCTGTCGCGATTCCCCATCGAGAATACCTTCGTCCACCCGTTGCCCTATCAGCTCGACCGGGAACCACGGGCGGCCATCGAGGTCGTCATCGCCCCTCCAGGCATCGGGCCCATCTCTGTCGTCGGCACGCACCTGTGCCACCAGAGCAACGAACTCCGCACGCTGCAAACCCAGCGTCTGAGCCAGTTGTTCCCCTCGCAA
>JAAYVJ010000170.1 GCA_012517265.1 Planctomycetota bacterium
CCGCCAGCCGAGTGGAAGCGGAGGATTGCGGCGACGGAGATCGTGGACGGCGAACCGCTGCGCGGCACAGTCCACGACCCCCTGGCGCGTCTGAGGGCTGGTGTCAGCGGCAACGCAGGTCTGTTCTCCACGGCTCCGGACTTGGCTGTCTATTGCCAGATGTTGCTCAATCACGGCATGTGCAAGGGAAGGCGGGTCCTCAGTCCCAGCGCGGTGAAGATGCTGACCCAACCACAATCCCACGGCCGGGCCTATGGCTTCGACGTCAGTTCGAGCTACTCCTGGGTGAAGGGGCCGAACGGGTCGCCGAACGCTTTCTGTCACACAGGGTACACAGGCACCAGTCTGGTCTGCGACCCCGAGACGGGCGTCTATGTGATCCTCTTGACCAACAGGGCCCACCCCCACGACGGCGGCGCCAGCAAGCCCGTTCGCGAAAAACTCGCGGAGATCGTGTTTCCGCCGAGCACCGACCGGTGAGTCTCAGTTCGTCAGCCCGGCGATCGCGGCTCCGATCAGCGTGGCGTTGTCGATGTTGACGATTTCGTAGTAGACGTGCTTCTTGTCGACCAGGTACTGCTTGAGGTAGTACTCGATCTTCTGGCGAAGCGACTTGAGCTTGTAGAAGGTCGTGCCCTCGGCCACGATGCAGATGGGCCGGGCCGGGTTGCGTCCCTTGCCGCTCTTGAGGGCCGCGGAGGATAGATTGGCCGCGGTAAGCTTGGCCGCCCGTTCGACCAGGGCGTCGACCAGTTGATACATCGCGACGATGTCGTCGTCGGTCGCGCCGGCCAGGGCCGCCGAGAGCGGATTCTCCCGGCCTTCCGGGCGGGTGAGGAAGTTGCTGACGTCCTTGGTCGTCGCGGCCTGGACCTGCGCCAGTTCCGAGGCCGCGGCCTTGGAGAAAATGCCGGCCTTGGCGGCGGCTTTGGCCGTGGCCAGGCACAGCGGCCCGATGTACGCGCCGGAGATCATCTTCTCGAAGACGTGGACGCCGGGGCTGACCGCGGCGGCGTCGAGCGCCTTGTCGATCTTGCCTCGTGGGGCCTTGGCGAACCCGCCGGACTCGACGTTGATGATCTGGCTGCCCTCGGTGCCCAGGTCCTTCGCCTTGCGGATATTGCCGTTCTGCTCGACGTAGGCGGTGTTGGTGCCGGTCCCGAGGATAAAGCCGATGTAGCTGTCGAACCGCCGGCCGCTGGTCTCGGCCCGCCCGGCCAGCAGGGTGGCGACGGTGTCGTTGAGCAGGACGAAATGTTTCTCCTGCCGGACGCCCAGACGGGTCAGAGCCTTGTTCATGTTCTCACCGATCATCTGTCCGGCGGCTTCGGGCGCCTTGATCTCCTTGGAGAAGAACAGGGCCCGCCCATCCTTGCTCGGGAACATCTCGATCGGATAGGAGAAGCAGAATCCCACGCTGGGGCTCTTGTCCGCGATGGGGTTGACGTAGCCGGCCATGGTCCCGAAGAACTCGTCCCGGCCGACCTCGGTGGCGACGCCCGGCATGGGGAACACTTTGAACTCGGAGATCTCCGGGTCGCCCACCTGTCCGAACGTGACGGTGGCGACGCGGAAGTTCGTCCCGCCGGCGTCCATGACGATGACCGGCGTGTCGCGAGGCAGATCCTCTTCCGTGCCGATGTAGGTGGGCAGCATGGCCAGCGTGCTCTTCTTGCCCGACAGGCCCTTGTCCATCTCATCGAGGAAGGCATCGCAGGTCTCCTGGATGCTGATGTCCCCGTGGTACATGCCCTGGTTGCTGAGGAACTCTTTGACCCGGCCTCTTGGATCTCTCACGGCAAACCCTCTCTGGATCTTCTATTTGCGATTTACGATTTACGATTTGTCGCCGCTGCCGGCGGATTTGGCACGCGCCGCGGTTCTCAAATAGTAAATCGTCACTAATAAATGGTCAATCCTGATATCCGTCCGGATGGCTCGTGTGCCATTTCCAGGCGGTCGCGACGATGTCTTCGAGGGAGGGCATCTGCGGCTGCCAGCCCAGTTCGAGCTTCGCCTTGGTCGCGTCGGAGGTCAGGACCGCCGGATCGCCCGGCCGACGGGCCGTCTCGACCACCTTGAAATCCTTGCCCGAGACCCGCTTGACCGCCTCGATCACCTCGCGGACGGAGTAGCCCTGGCCGTTGCCCAGGTTGAACGTCTGCTCGACGTGGCTGTCGAGGCGGTTCAGGGCCAGCAGGTGCGCCCGGCACAGATCGTCGATGTGGATGTAGTCGCGAATGCAGGTGCCGTCGGGGGTCGGGTAATCCGTGCCGTAGATCTTGATGTCGGGCCGCTTGCCCATCGCGGCCTGGATAATCAGAGGGATCAGGTGCGACTCGGGACGGTGGTCTTCGCCGCGATTGCCGTTGTCGCCGGCGCCGCAGGCGTTGAAGTACCGAAGGGCCGCGTAGTGCAGCCGGCCGGTGTCCGCCTGGTATCTGCACATCCGCTCGACCGCCAGCTTGGTCTCGCCGTAGGGGTTGATCGGCTTCTTGGGGGCCTCCTCGGTGATCGGGACCGTCTCGGGCATCCCGTAGACCGCCGCGGTGGAGCTGAAGACGAACTTCTGCACGCCCGCCGCCTCCATGGCCGAGAGCACGTTCTGTGTGTTCGAGAGGTTGTTGCGGTAGTACCGCAGGGGCTCCTGGACGGACTCGCCGACCTCGATCGAAGCGGCGAAGTGCATCACGGCCTCGATCTTGCGTTCGCGCAGGACCTTGACGAGGCCCTGGAAGTCCGCCAGGTCGCCCGCGACGACCTGGACGCCGCGAACCGCGGAACGATGGCCTTTGCTGAAATTGTCGTAGACGACGGGCTCATGGCCCCCGGCCGCCAGCAGGGCGGTCATATTGCTGCCGATGTACCCGGCTCCACCACAGACGAGAACGTTCATGGATCTACTGTTTTCGATCTACTGTTTACGATTTGAGATGCGCTGCGCACGATGCGAGACGCGAAGCCAAATAGTAAATCGCAAATAGTAAATCGTCAATGCTGGAGCTTTCGCTCGATCCGTTTGACGATCTCGGCGGCCAGTTTGGGATCGTCGCCGAGGTCGATCCAGGCCATCTGCGCCTTCTGTTGCGGGGTCACGTCGAGGGTTTGCAGCGTCGATTCGCTCCGCGTGTGGATCAGGTAGGCCTGGGAAACGCCGGCGACCGGGTTGCCCGGCAGGGCCAGTCGCTGCGTCTGTACGGTGCATTCGATGGAGCAAGGGGTGGATTCCGTGCCCGTTTCCACGCTTTCACGCTCCGACGCTTTCACATGTATTTCCACGGTCCTGCGGATCGACTGGAGGTTGGCCTCGGCGGTATTGAACCCTCCGACGTTGTCGCTTCGCCAGAATTCGAAGAACTGGGCCCCCCGCAGAGGCCGGGTCCGGACGACGCCTTGCTCGACGTCGAGCTTCTCGATGGGAAAGTGCATCCCGGCCAGCACGTCGTGCGCCGCCCAGACGACCTGCTGCCTCGTGGCCGTCTCGGGGCAGAGGGCCTTCGCCGGTCCCGGCTCGGTCTGAGGGCTCGCGCAGCCCAGCGACATCGCCAGGCCGGCCAGGGCGATCCATCGAATGATTCCGATCTTTCCGTTCATCGTGCATCCTTGCGGGACGTGCATGGCACATCGTTGTTGTCTGCAGCCGTTCGACGCCGGGCGATTATAGACTCCGCCGGGGGAACCCTCAATACGAATTGTCGTTCGTAGTGTGGCCGTGAGGCCATATCTTGGGTGCGAGGCCGACGAAGGGCAATTCGGATAACGCCTCACGGCGTCACTACGAACCGTTTGCGCCCTGCGCGACGTCGATCAGGTGCATCTGTCGTCCGTTGCCGCCGTGCGGCGAGTCGATGACGGCGCTGCGGCCGTCCGGACTGGAGCGAGGGTGCGTGTCGCACCGCCATTCGCCTTCGTACTTCGGCGGCAGGTAGAACCTGCCCAGCGGCGCCGTCTTCCCGGACGCAACGTGGTACAGGTAGACCTGTTGCTTGCGGTCCTCATCCTGTATCATTCATATGTGCTGATGAAGATGCGCCGGGGGATCGAGCAGGGCGGGTTGCATCGGTCCGGATACGACCCCGTTATTCTGAGGGGTGACCATGTCATTAACATACAGTCTCAGAACTTCGAAAGACCTTCTGCTGAAACTTGAGCGGGACGTTCAGATCCTTGATGAGCGTGTGACAGGTGATCGCTTTTTCAACATGGTAATCCCGGCCTACCACATCGTAGATTGGGTCAAGAGAGATGCGTCTGTTCCGAAGGATGCCACAGAGTCCATGTACAAGAACAAGTACCTTGCGCTCTGTCGTGATATTGCCAACCCGAGCAAGCACTTTTCTCTCAACTATGAGAATCCGGCGGCGGATGCCGCTGAATCGAGAAAGGGTCTTGGGTGTGGACGCTTCGGGAAGGGCCCTTTCGGTGTCGGCGAGGAATCGATAAGGGTGTATTGTAGCGATGGATCACAGATCTCTTCCCAGGAATTGGCTCACGGAGTGCTGGATGCATGGAGGGCCTTCTTCGCCGCGC
>JAAYVJ010000171.1 GCA_012517265.1 Planctomycetota bacterium
GGACGATCCTTCAACGCCTGCCTTCGGCCGATGACCTCCAGCGCGTCCTTCTTGCCCCCCGGAAAATAGCGGGGATGAAGGTCGCTGATGTGGAGGAAGCCGTTCTTCTCGGTTCCGATGTCGATGAACGCCGCCTGAATCCCCGATTCAATGTTGACGATCCGCCCCTTGTAGATGCTTCCCACGTGAGTGCCGACGCTGGACCGCTCCACATAGAGTTCCTCCAGCTTGGTGTCTTCGACGACGGCGACGCGGCACTCCTCGCGTTCGGCGACGTTAATCAGCATTTCTCGAGCCATCTTCTATGTCCTCTGCCCCGCTTCCCATACGGGGCGTCTGTGTTGTCTTGCCCAGTTTTGTTGTCTCCCATACGACGTTGACCCTGCGCACGGGCCCGGCCAGGTCCTCCGTCCGCAGCGAGAAGAGCCGCAGAATCTCGTCGACCCGGATCGAGCCGGCATCCCCCGTCGAGTGCCCGACGATCAGGCGTCCCCCCTCCAGCCGGATCGACGAGAGGAAAGGCCGCACGTCGATCTCCCTGGCCGGCTTGTCCTCGCTGGCCGTCCTCTCCACCACGCACCGCTCGCTCGCCATCACCCGATCGATCTGGCCTTGGAGCCTGTCCACAAGACCGAGACCCGCCTCGACGCGCAGCGGCACAACGTACTCGGCCGACCTGGCTACGAACGACGCGTTCGAAGCCCCCAGCGTCACCGACAGCACGTCCATCCCCTCCGGCAACTCCTCGGCCAGGGCCCGCATCATGGCCCCCTCGCACTCCGTCCGGTCGGCGCCCGCCAGGGCTGTAGGATCCTCGTAGAGCCTCGCAACGAGCAGATCGTCCTCCGATTCCACGCCGACAGGTCTGGGCAATGGGAGAGACAGTTTCGGGTGGGGATTGAACCCCTCGCTGTACCGCACCGGGACGCCCGCCCGGGCGCAGGCCCGCTCAAGCACGCGAAATGTCTCGGCGTGCGACAGCATCGCCACCGGCCCGACAATCCGCAAACGAACGGCCGCTGTCGCCCGGGTCGGAAGAGAGACCCCGGGCCCGCCCTCCACAGACCGATGCGAATTGTCGCTCAAAGCCTCGATGACCGTTCCTCAAATCGCCAGCAACACAGGGGGAATCATCAATCTCAGAACGCCTCCGGCAGGATCTTCCTGGCCGCGCTGCGGAGATAGCTGGAGATCTGCCGTTCGGAGTTCATCGCCAGCACCTCCCGCGTCAGATGGTTGCAGTCCTCCATCGTGACCGACCGAATGACCTGCTTGATCTCCGGGATCATCGGGGGCGTCATCGACAGGGTCCGGACGCCCAGACCGAGCAGGAGCATCACGTACTCCGGTTCGGAAGCCGCCTCGCCGCACACGGAGACATCGATCCGGGCCTTGTACGCATCCTGAATGACGGTCCGAATCAACCGCAACACGGCCGGGTCAGCCGCCGAGTACAGCGTCGAAACCAGCTCGTTGCCCCGGTCCACCGCCAACGTGTACTGCGTCAGATCGTTTGTGCCGATGCTGAAGAAGTCCGCGTCGCGGGCCAGGGTCGAAGCCGTCAACGCCGCCGACGGCGTCTCGACCATGATCCCGACCCCCAGCTTCCGATCGTACGCGATCCCCTCCTCGTCCAGGTCCTCCATCACGTCGTGCAGGATCATCTTGGCCTGCATGAGCTCCTGGATATTCGTAATCAGCGGGAACATGATCTTGATCCGGCCGAGGACGGAGGCCCGCAGAATGGCCCTCAACTGGGTCTTGAACATGGAGAGATTTTGCAGGCAGAACCGGATGGACCGAAGGCCCAAGAAGGGATTGGGCTCCGGGGCCAGGCGGCGGCTCTGCGTGTACTTGTCGGCGCCGAGATCGAAGGTCCGGATGATCACCGGCTTGTCCTTGAAGACCCGCATCACCTCGGCGTACGCCTCGTACTGCTCCTGTTCGACCGGCTCGGTGGGGCGGTTCAGATACAGGAACTCGGTGCGGTACAAGCCAACGCCTTCACCGCCCTTCTGGAGAACGACTTCGGCCTCGTCGGGGAACTCGATATTGCCCAGAAGCCGGACCCGCACACCGTCGCGCGTGATCGCGGGCTTCTCGCGGATGCCGTCGAGCTTGTGCTCCATCGCGACGAACTCGCGGGAGTAAACCTCATATTGCCGGGTCGTTTCCTCGTCCGGATTGACGATCACGATGCCGCGGTTTCCGTCGATGATCACGGTGTCACCGCCGCGAACGACCTCCGTCAGATTCTCCAGGGCCACGACCGCCGGGATGCCCAAAGACCGGGCGACGATCGCGGTGTGACTGGTCCGACCGCCGGCGTCGGTGGCCATGCCGCGGACGTAATCCCGGTTGAAACCCGCCGTCTGTGTCGGGCTCAGTTCCCGAGCCACGACGACAACCTCCTCGCGGAGGTGCAGAATGTCCTCTCGCTTGGTTCCCAACAACTGGCGGAGAAGACGCCGCTCGATGTCGTAAATGTCCGCGGCCCGCTCGCTGATGTAGGCGTCCTTGACGCTGGTGAAGTGGGAGGCGATCCCGCGAAGAACGGTCGAGACGGCGTATTCGGCCGTCACGGACTCGGCCTGGATCATGTCGGTGATCTTGCGTCGCAGGCTGCGGTCCCGCAGGAACCGCATGTGCACGGCGAAGATGTCGCGAATGCGTCCCCCGCCGGCCTCCATTTGTCCGGCCTCAAGCTTGGTCAGTTCCGCGATCGCGTCACGAAAGGCGTTGCGGGCGCGCTGGATCTCCACCACCCTCTGGGAGGACTCGATCTCCCGCCGGGGGATTCGGTAATCCTCGGAGTCAATGATCAGCGACTTGCCGATCGACACTCCCGGCGAGACAGCTATTCCCTTCTTTATCTCCATGATCGGATCTACTGACTCAGTTCTTGCAGGGCTCTCCCCGGAACCGCTCCCGGTCGAACCCCGGCCGCTCATCCTAGGGAGGCGGCTCTCCGAACAGGCGTATTTCGACGAGTTCCCGAAGGGCTTCGATGGCCTTCTCGGCGTCAGATCCCTCCGCCCGCACGTTCAGCCGGGTCCCGCACGTGGCCGCCAGCATGCTCATCTGCATGATGCTCTTGCCGTCGGCGGTGGTCTGACCGTTGCTGACGGAGACCTCGCAGTCAAACCGGCTGGCCAGGTCGACGAACTGCATCGCCGGGCGCATGTGGAGACCGTCGGCGTTCTTGATCTCCATGGTCGTCTCAGACACCGGTTTTGCCAAGACCATTTCTCCCGTCAGCACCCTGGGCCCGCTGCCCCCGCGTTGGATCTGTTCCCGGATTCACCAGGAGGGATTCTCGTCTGCCTCTTTGAGCAGATCTTCCAGCTCCCTGGCGTCGCGGCACTGCCGAAGGAACTTGCGGAAACGCTCCTTCTGGAGATGGCGGAAGATGTTCTCCATGGCCTGCAAGTGCTTGTCGGGATTGTCTACCGGGCTGATCAACAGGATCACCGAATAGACAGGTTGCTCATCGAGCGAGGCGAAATCAATGCCGGCGGCACTGTGTCCGACGACGGCCGTAACCTTCTTGACCGCCGCATGCTTGACATGCGGCACCGCCACCCCCTTGCCCATGCCCGTACTGGCTTCGTTCTCCCGCTTAATCACAGCCTTGGTCACCTCTTTGGCCAGATCGGCCGGGATTCCGCCCGCATTGGCCAGGGCCGTCACCAGTTCCGTGATGGCGCCATCGCGGTCCTTCGCCTGCAACTGAGGGACCGTCGCCTCGAAACACATGAACTCTTCAAACTTCATTCTCTGCGTCCAGTCTTACTTAACCGTAACCGCAACCATCCACTGAAACGAAAAAGCCCCGCCATCCTCGCGGGAATCCCCGGCCACGAAACAGGCCTCCCCGGCCGCACCGCGGCCGGCGCCCCAATCGACGACGCGGGTCCCTACGAACGGGCCGGCTTCTTAAAACCATCGCCCTCGCTCATATGCTTATCATCCCGCTCCTTCGCCTTCTTCTTGCGAAGCTGCTGCTCAAGCTTGTGGACCGCCCCGTCTATGCACGGATAGGCGTCGTCGCCGGCTTCCGTCGCCACGAACAGATTCCCATGCTCTCCCTTGGCAATCACCTCCACATTGATCTTGTTGGCCCCGTGAGTGCTGTCAACAATCACTTCCACCTGGCTGATCCCGTCGTAGTATCGCGGGAGTTTCGACGTTTTCTCCTCTGCATAAGCTCTGATGGAATCGGTAATGGTAACGTGCTTGCCCGAGATGGTGAATTGCAATTCCGGTCTCCTTAAACAACGTTCACAGTTTACTCATGCGATCATGGCGTCCATCCCGGCTTCTGACGCCCCCGGCCGGACACCCGCCGTCGAACGAAATCTCCCGCCGCCCGCGATCGGGTCGCCTCCTCGACCGTCAGCCGCCCATGAGCGGCGCCATCCCCGCGAATCGCAAGGACCGAGCCGGCAGGAAGGTCAAAGAGAAAGACGCCCCCGCGAACGATATCGCCGCGCTGCGTATGAAGATCGCTCTTGGTACGTCTTGTGATTGTCATCGAACAACAACCAACAGCCTCACGCCACCAGCCAACCGGGACCCAAATTCGGCCAGGCACGCAGCGAAACCGTGTTCCAACCGACGCCGATAGCCTAATTTCCGGCTTCTTCGCAGTCAACAGAAATCTCCTCCCGCGGCACGTGGGCCCCGAGCAGGTGTATCAACCCGCCAGGCAGCGACGCCAGCACCCAGATGAACCGCTGACAGAACGCCAGGGCCAGGGCCTGTTCGGCCGGCGTCCCGGCCAGGAAAGCGAACATCTCAACCATCCCGGCCTCGAAGACCCCCAGCCCGGCGATGCTCACCGGCACGGCCGACACCACCCACATGACCGGAAACACCACCAGGTAGTACCTTAGCCCCGCCTCCATGCCCAGATTGCGTCCGAGAACCCAGAAGGCCAGGATCACGGTGACCTGAGAGAAGACCGTCAGCAGACCCGCCAGCAGGAGCTGTCCCGGCTTCGAGCAGTAGACGACGATCATCTGCCGGATCTCGGCCGCCAGGATCAGGCCCCTGCTCCAGGCCTTCGCAACGCCGGCCCGCAACTTCCGCCGACCGGTCGGGTGGATTGCGACCAGGCAAACGACCAGCACACAGGCTGCAAGGCCCCATAATAGCATCGTTTGAATGGACAATAAGCGGCTTCCTGAGCCTTTCGCCCGGGAATCCTGGCTGCTGACCATCTGCCCCCTGACGAAAACCGCATAGGAGGCAGCCGCCATCAGGATCAGGATGAACAGACCGATTGCTCGGTCGGCGAACACGCTCAGCACCCCGCCGACCTTCTTGTGGGTGTGTTTGGTCACATACCAAGCCTTCAGCACGTCGCCGCCGACCGCACCGGGCATCACGTTGTTGTAGAAGAGCCCGAGGAAGTACAGCCGAACGGCGGCGGAGGGAGGAATATGGATCGACTGCACGCGAAGCAGCAGCCACCAGCGAAGGCCGACCACAACCTGAGCGACGATGAAGACCGCCAGACTGAAGGCGAACCAGCCCGGGCTGAGCCTGCGAAAGACCGATGCCAACTCCTTCCAGTCCTGACCGCGAAAGACCCATAAAATTGCCGCGGTCGCTACGACAATTCTGGCGATCCACGTCCGATGTTCCTTCTTTCCAACCTTCCGAGCATCCGGCAACGGCCTGTCTCCGAATAATCCTTTGTCATACTAAATCATAGTGGGTAAAGGCCTTTCTGACAAGGCGACGCCCAGGGCATTGACGATTTACTCTTTGCGAATTACTATTTGGCATTCACGGATGGAACCGGCCGTACGGATGCGCCGGCTCGTGGCATTTGGCTCGCCAAATCGTAAATCGTCAATAGGAAATCGCAGATCCGACAAGGGTATCGTTTTGGAATCGAAGCAGATCGAAGAAGGTTTGGAATTCACACCCAAGTTCAACTCCGACGGCCTGATCCCGGCCATCGCTCAGGACGCCAAGACCGGCCAGGTCCTCATGGTCGCCTGGATGAACCGCGAGGCCCTGGACCACACCATCGCCACAGGCCGGGCCACCTACTACAGCCGCTCCCGCAAAAAGCTCTGGAAGAAAGGCGAGGAGAGCGGCCACGTCCAGACCGTCCGCCAAATCCTCGTGGACTGCGACCAGGACTGCCTGATCCTCAAGGTGGCCGTGGACGAAGGCCAGTGCCACGTCGGCTACCAGTCCTGCTTCTACCGGGCCCTCAAGCCCGGCACCGCATCCGACCTGGAGTTCATCGCCCAGAAGGTGTACGACCCGGCGGCCGCATACGGCAAGAAGTAGGTCCGCCAGGAGCTTGGAAAGCTCAGTCGCAAAAACCGCGTCCAATAAATGGGGCCGCAATCCTGGCCGCCAGGAGAAATCCCGTCGTCGCAGCTTGACAGGGTATAGCTGATTCTGGTATACTCAAACACCTGCCATGGAGCGGCGGGCGTGTCCTTCGGATGCTCGCCAGTTTCACTGCCGAGACACGTCGGTTGGAGGTCATGTATTCCCGTTTCGCCAGAGGTGAGTATGTCTATGCAGAATCGATGCAGGTGTGTCTTGGCAGTGGCGATCGTGCTCGTCGGCGTCGGACAGGCGTGGGCCGGGCTGGTCTTTTCCGACGATTTCACTTCCGGGGCCTCGCCCTCGTGGGGCAATGAGCTTGGAGGCTGGTATACCGCCGGCGGCTCTTACTACGCGGCGTCCCCGAACAACTTCCCGAATGTCTACAGTTCCCTGCCGTTCGATCTGACCGATTTCCAGATGGACTTGGACGTCGCCACCCCTGTCGACGGAGGCGTCTGGCTTCGCAGCGCCGCCGCACCGGGAACCCAAGTAGGTCGCGAGGGTGTCCTGCTGGTCTTCGCGTACGGGAACCTCTATTGGCACTCGGTGCCGGACGGCTACTATGGCTCCTCGCTGAACGTCAACAACGCGGCGATAGCCGGCCTGACGGGATTCCACCTTCACATCGAGGTCGCCGGGGACACCTACTCGGCCTTCATCAACGGCAGCGACACGCCCGCCACGACACTGACGACCAACCTGTTCACCAACGGGCAGGCGGGCCTCTACAGCAACAACCCGACGATCAACTTCGACAACGTGGTCTTGACGGACCGGTCCTTGACGCCGGAACCGGCCGCCGTTCCGGTCCCGAGCGCTCTGCTCCTGGCGGGCCTGGGCGCAGGGCTCGTCCGCCGGTTCCGCCGGGCGTAAGTCCCTGCAAAACCCCGATTGAACGAACGTCCGAACGGGCATGCCGAATGCCCATTCGGACGTTTTTCGTTATCCGAATGTCTTGCCGTTGCAGGCCCAGTGGCTCCCGGCCAGTTCCTGGAATGTGACGTAGATCCGCTCCCCCGCGATGCCCAGTTCCTTCTGGAGCATCTGGGTCACCCTGCCGGCAAGGCTTTGGTTGACGGTCTTGTTCAGTCCGCCGATGGCCTTGACGGTCACCAGCGCGCAGGGCCCCGCCCCGCCGCTCATGAC
>JAAYVJ010000172.1 GCA_012517265.1 Planctomycetota bacterium
CCTGCGTCCCATGACACACCTCCCTGTGCAACGTGCAACAATCGGCTGCCGGCGATTCACTTGAACCGCCCGCGGATCTCCCAAATGGAGCACACCATAGAGCCCCGGCCCCCACACGTCAATCGCCAACTCGCGGCTCTCTTCGACGACAGATACCCCGCGTCGATCCTGACGCTCTATCCCCCCGAAGACCTCGACCTCGACCTCGACATCCTGGCCTTCACCACAACCGCCGGCGACGTTGCTTACGCCTTCGGCCGGGGCTACGGTCCCATCCTCTACAGCAACATTTGGATGACTCGCACGCCGGGCTATCGTTGGTATCCCTGAGCCTGTTTTCGATGATGGAACGGCGCGTGGAGACTTGCCCATGCCTGGGGACAGAGTCCCCAGGTGCTCGCCTTACGTCGCGCCGCCCTTGCTGATTCTGCGCCGCAGCCGCTCGCGGTCCACCGCCCAGGCGATCAACAGCAGTCCGACGACCACGCAGGATGCCCCCAGCGTGTAGTGGAACGCCAATACGTCGTGATTGCGCTGACGGATCAGATTCTCCGTCCAGCCGTAGAGATCCCGGTAGTCTGCCGATGGTCGCTCGGCCGCCGGGTTATTCGGATCGTAGCCTCTCGCGAGCAAGTAGAAATCATCCTGTACGGCCCACCGGATCACCACGGTCGTGAAGACCAGCACCGCGACGCCGAAGAGGAGAGCAACTATCGACACACTGATTGAGAGTGCCGATTGCGTTGTCATTCTCTCATCCTGCAACCTCATCCCGCGAAACGATGAAAACACCCGTCACCGTCGCTATTCTACCAAGTCCACGACAGGACAGAACCCCAATTTGGAGGCGATCCCCATGACCGAGATGATTTCGAGAATCGAAGAATCCGCGACAAGTCACGACCGCATGGACGCGACCCGCGAGCGCGAGGCCCTGCGTCACGTCCGCCCGCGAGCCCGCGAGGAGCTGAAGACCTACGTCAAGACCTTCCTCGACGTCGATGTCCCCGACGTGCGGCTCTGCCCCGACCACAGCAGCCCGATGGACTACCTGTGGAACAGCTTCTCCATGGATGATCCATCATCCATGATCCATCATCGATGCTCGGACAGTATCGTCTGGGCCAACCGCGCGGGCGGCAAGACCGAGCTGGCCGCGATCGCGACGCTGCTCGACGCCTTCTTCAAGCCCAACTGTCACGTCCGCATCCTGGGCGGCTCGGGCGAGCAATCCAGCCGGCTGTACGACTACCTCGTCGGTTTCCTGCGCCGCGGGTTCGAGGAGTCCCTGGCCGGACCCGTCCGCAAAGGAGGCTGTCGCTTCGCCAATGGCTCGACCGTCGAAGTCCTCACGCAGTCGGCCACCAGCGTCCGCGGCACGCACGTCCAGAAGCTCCGCTGCGACGAGGTCGAGCTCTTCGACGAGGACGTCTTCGCGGCCGCCAAGTTCACCACGCTCAGCACCGACGTCTGCGTCGGCTCGATGGAGCTGATCAGCACGATGCACAGGCCCTACGGGATCATGCAGCGCGAGGTCGCGGCGGCCAAGGAACTGGGCGTCCCGGTCTTCAAATGGTGCCTGTGGGAGACGATCGAGAAGTGCGTCGGTCGCGACTGCTCGCGATGCCCCCTCTGGGGCGACTGCGGCGGGCGGGCCAAACGCGCCGGCGGGTATATCCGAATCGACGACTGCATCGCGCAGATGCGGCGCAGCAGCCGATCCGCGTGGGAGTCCGAGATGCTTTGCATCCGACCGTCGTCGGAGAACGTCGTCTTCAGCGAGTTCGATGCGAGCGTCCACGTCCGGCCGCTCGAGTACGACCCGAACCTGCCGCTCTATCGCACACTCGATTTCGGATTCGTCAATCCGTTCGTATGCCTCTGGGTCCAGGTGGATCACGACGGCGCGGTCCGCGTGATCGACGAGTACGTCCGCAGCCGCGCGACGATCGACGTGCACGCCAGGGAGATGAAAGCCCGCACGCCGTGCCCGGAAGAACGAGTCGCGGCCACCTACTGCGAC
>JAAYVJ010000173.1 GCA_012517265.1 Planctomycetota bacterium
CTCTTGTGCCTGTTCTACCTGGTGATCGACGTGCTGAGAGTGCGGTTCTGGGCGACCTTCTTCGTCGTCATCGGCGTCAACGCGATCGCAGCGTACATGGTGACCCGGGTTTTCGACTTCCGCCACATCAGCGACATCTTCGTCCACGGCCTGGCCCGGTGGACCGGCCCCTGGCACGAGTTCGTCCAGGCCGTCGGCGCGTTCGCGGTCCTCTGGCTGGTTCTGTTGCTGCTCTACCGCAAGAAGGTCTTCATCAAGATCTGATGTGCGGTCAACGCGAGGATCGCGCCCTGGCCGTCCCGGGCGACGGCGTGATCGCCTGCCAGTTCGACGGGTCGTCGCCGAAGGCCGCCGGAACGATCCGCGTCAGAGAGAGCCCCTGGCCGTCCGCCTGGCTCGGCCACGGGTCGACCCCGCCGGGGAAGTCCTCTCGCTGCGAACCGTCGCTGTAGCGGATGCGATCGACGACGATCCATCGCCGCACGCCCTCGTCGCCGAGGTCGCCTGGCCGAAGGAGATGGATGGTTTCGCGGGTGTTGCTCAGCTTGCCCGTCCCCCAAGACAGGATCGGCGTTCCCGCGGGAACCGCAAACCGGCTCAGAAACACCGCGGAGTCCTTCACGAGCAGCGCAAACCCGTGCGGCTTGAGCACCATATGCGGATCGTCGGGAAACAGCAGATCGACGCCCGGTTTCTCCGGGTCGTCGGTGAAGCGCCACGGGACTCCGCGGTTCGGATCGTACAGCGCCACGTTTGCGTCGCTGATGTTGTACAGCTCGACGTACTCGACCTCCGTCGTGCCGTCCGAATGGTACAAGATCTCGTTGATCACGATGGGACCCACCTGCGGCCCGGCGTTTGCCCGGCCGGGCGTCGCTTCGGCCGCCGGGACCAGGGTCGGGTACTCCGCGACGCTCTCGTAGCGTTCGAACGTCATGCCGGGTTCGGAGGGTCCGAAGGTCCCCTGCTCGCTGTAACCCGTGAGAATCCCCTGCCAGCCGGAGTGCAGATACACCGTTTCGCCCTCGGCGCTGAGGCCGAACGGCTTGCGGCAGCCGGGGTCGTTAACGTTGCCGAAGTGCGACTCCTCGTCGAACACCAGGAACCCTTCCGGCGGCAGGACCGTACCTTCGGCGATCCGGTACTTCGTGAGGTTGTCGTCGTCGTCGCTGAGGAACCACCCGCCGATATTGACAGCCTGGCTCGTCGTGTTGCGAAGCTCGATCCAGTCGGGCCCCATGCCGGCGGAATTGGCCAGCAGCTCATTGATCACGACCGCGCCGGGGTCCGGGACTTCGCCGGCGTCGCTCCGGCCGGGCGAGCCGCCCTCCTCGGCGCTGGGCCGCCAGGCGCTGCGGTTGCTCCACAGACTGGCGGACGTTCCGGCCGGATCGATCCCTGTCAGCGAAAAACCCCGGCCGTCAGTGATGTCATACCAGTCGTCGCGATAGGAGAAACTGTGGATAACCGTATCCAAAGCATCCACCAACTCGATGCGTTCGCCGCCGTCGCTGAGGCTGCCCGCGTACTGCCCCACGACGGGAAGGCCCGGCCCATACCGGGCTTCAAAGGCCTCGCGGTTCTTCACCACCAGGCAGAAACCGCCCGGCGCCAGCTCGACGTCGGAGAACGTGAAGGCCACTCCCTTGGTGAACCGCACGAGATTCAGATTGACGGCCTGATCGCCAACGTTGGTCAGTTCGACGAACTCGCCGTCGGGGGCCTCGTCGCTGGGATGATAGTGGATCTCGCTGATGCGAAGACTCTCCCGCACCGGCCCGACGGAGAAGACCGCGTCGGCCAGCGCGCTCCAGGTCGTGCCGCTCTGGGCGCGGGCTTTGACCCGAGTGCTGCGGGTCAGCGTGATGGGCCCGGTGTAGACTTGCGAGCCGGAGACGTTCTGGGCCTTCGGCTCCTGGGTGACGGTCAACTCGACGCCGATCAGGAAGTCCGAACTCGACACACCGGCATTCAGGCCCTGGATGGCCAGAATGTTGTTGCCCTGCCGCAAGTTGGGCAGGTAGGTGGACAGATCGATGGACTCGAACAAGATCGCCTGATCGTCGCTGTGGCCTGCGCCGGCCACGGAGTTCCAGGCCGGGACGCCGTCGAAGTTGCGGCGGGCCACCTCCGTCCCGTTCAGGTAGGCGATGAACCCGTCGTCGTACTGGATCTTGAGGGTCATGGCGTCGAGGATGTTCTGGTCCGCGGTGAACTGGAACGGAATGCGGATGTAGCAGGAGCCGTTGATGTTATACATCCGGCTGCCCACGTCGAGGCTGATGTAGCTCTCGTATCCGGTGCTCTGCTCGAAGCCGACGCCGCCGGGCTCCCCGGAGGAGGCAAGCCAGCCGGAGTCGTCGAACGACCGGACAGACCGCCAGTCGCCGAGGGCGGCGCCCGTCGGAACCAGAACCCGCTTGGCGGCGCCTCTGGCGACCAGCGTAGTCACCATGGGGGCGGGCGATACGCCGGCCAGAACCGGGTCGCTCCCATCGAGCGTGTAGCGGACCGACGCCCCCTGCGTGGATGGGATGATTCGTAACGTTTCCCCCGTGGCGACGTTTCCGCCGTACAGCGATGTCCCGCCGACCGTGAAGCTCGGCCCGGCGACCGTGTACATGCCCTCCCGAACGCATGCGGCCAGGAAGATGCTCTGGCGACTGGGCGTCCACGTGTCGACGATGTAGGTGTTCATGTTCGGGATAACGCTGACCAGCTCGTTCCGCAGTTCGCCGAACCGCCGGCTGACGTTCTGAAGGGTCAGAGCGCCGCCGTTGAAGAAGTGCTTGTAGATCCGGTCGGCAAAAAGCAGGCGGAAATCCGGGCTGGCCTTCAGAGCTCGGTAGAGAACTCCATTGCCGCTGCCTTCGCCGTTGAGCTGGGAGAACCGGTCCGCGTTCAACTGGCCCGGCTCGAACGTGCCCTCGGCGTCCCAGACGAAGAACTTCCATTGGCCGGTCTCGGACCGCTCGCACGCGGCCGACCAGTTGTTCTGCGGCCAATCCCAATCATTCGGCCACAGGCGAACGATCAGATAGTCGATGAAGTTCACCACGTCGAGCTTCCTGCACAGCTCGGCGTAGTACGTCGGATTGCTCATGTTGTGGTTGCGCGCGTAGTTGAGCATCGCGTCCCACGAGATCGAATCGCCGTCGCGGACGCCGTTCATCGTCATGACGTCCCAGGACTGGTCGCTGTGGAACCACTGCCGGCACGATTCCTCTTTCACATGCTCGGTGATGTTGTAGTAGCCCTTGTACTCCCCGTTGATCAGGAGGTTGGCGAAGGTGCCCATGCAGGCGACCTGGCCCATGTCGCGGTGGAGCCGCCGGAGCAGTTCGTCCTTGATGAACGGGTTCGTGCGATCGTTGTGGCCCGCGCGGAGCACGATCGTCTCGAACTGCTCCGCCGTCGAGAGGGGAAACAGCGGATACTCCAGTTCGCTCGGGCCGTACTCACTGCGAAAGTACAGGCGGAAACTGATCTTGCCGTCGCCCGACCATTGCCCGTTCTGGCGGACGTAGCGGGGCCGCATCCAGGGGCTGCCGTGCACCCGCAGGCCGCAATCGACGTGGAATTCCTCGTCCTGGCCCGGCACCATCCACTCGACCGAGACCGGTCGTTCCAGGTCGCGATTGAGCATGTTGTTGTAGCTGCCGACCCCGGAAGAGACCCATCCGTTGCCGCCGTAGCTGCCGCCGACGATAGCCATGATGCCGTTGGGCTCATAGAACGTGTTGCCTGCGTCGCCCACGAGCGAAATGATCGGCAGCGTCTTGAGCTCCTGGCGACTGTCGAAAAGATAGGTCCGGGTGTAGATCTTCGTAGGCTTGTAGCCGGCCCTGAGAGCCATCGCCCGCACGCAGGTGGTCTTGGTGATACGGATCGGCCCGGTGTAGGTCTTGCCGGGCGGGACTCGATAGCCTGTGGTGACATCAGGGGCCACGCCGTCCAGCGTATAGAGGATCTTGGCACCCGGCGTGTCGGTGGTGATCGTCAGATCGATGCCGGGCGACCCACCGAGGCGGGTGATGTCCGAACTGTAGAGCCCCCCCTCGTGGCTGAATCGAAGCGGCGCGACCTCGCCCAAATAGCCCTCATTGTTGGCCTCGCCGGGCGTCGGATCGAAGAAGAACCGCAGGGTCTGGCCACCGTCCGGATAACGGCCGTAGGATAAGTCGGGCGTCTGCTCACCGTAGATCAGACTGTCGACCAGGGCAACGCCGTCGACGTCGAACAGATAGATCCCTTCACCGTCGGCGCCCAGGCGGAATCCGCCGTGGAAGCCGCAAGCCGGGGGCCCGACCGTCCGTACGCCCCCCTGCTGCTGACCAGCCTGGTAGTCGCCGGTCTGGCCGTCCATCCAGATCAGCAGGAACCGCCCCGGGCCGAGCGTCGTGGCGCCGGCGTTGCCCAAGGGAATCTGCCACATCGTGGGGACCTCGGGATCGTCGCTCAGGTACATGCCGCCCACGTTCACGGAGGTGTCGCCGGCGTTGTACAACTCGATCCAGTCGTCGAATTCGCCCTGCGGGTCCGAGAAAGACGCGATGTTCGACGCCATCACTTCATTGATGACGACCTTCGCGCGGGAGGGGTTCGCCCGCAACGCCACGAGTCCGAACGTCAGCGACACCAGCAAGCAGATCTCGCGATGTCTTCGGGCGTTCCGCGACGTGGCCGTTCGAGACTTACCATTCGATGCGTGCATGCTCACCCAATTCTCCTGATTTGTTTCCTATCCTTAATATAGCAGATCCAGGCCGGGGAATCGAAGGAATTGTGCGTGCCGAGAGCCTGCGAGAAGATCGGGCTCGCTTGAACCCCAAGGGTCCCCATGCTATTCTCGCATGTCGATCGGCGATGGTTGGTGCGTGATTGCTGGCTTCAGAGGCCGGGTCCGGCGCTCCGCCAAATCGAGAATCGACCATCGACAATCTCACTGAAAGGCAGGGTTCGTCCGTGCGCGATCTGATCGAGCGAATTCGGGACTTCAACCGCGAGCGGGACTGGGAGCAGTTCCATTCGCCCAAGAATCTCGCGATGTGCCTGGCCGCGGAGGTCGGCGAGTTGATCGAGCAGTTCCAGTGGCTTACGGAACAGCAAAGCCACGACCTGGGTCCCGCCCGCCGGGCCGCGGTGGAGGAAGAGCTTGGAGACGTCACCCTCTGCCTGCTGAACCTCGCGGACAAGCTGGGCGTCGACGTCCTCGACGCGGCCGGCCGCAAGCTGGAGAAGAACAAAGCCAAGTACCCCGTCCACAAGGCCAAAGGCCGGGCCGACAAGTACACCGAGTTGGGGTGAGCCCCCTCGCCCACAGAACGGCCGCCAGGCTCGGCCGGTCCGCCGGATCAACTGTCCGGGAGAATCGCCGATCCGTCGCCCCACAACACACGGTCGACGGCCGTGTAGAAGTCGGTCAATCCGAATGGCTTCTGGAGAAAAGGCAGTCGATTCCCGGCAAGGTAGTCGCCGTCTTCCGGGGCTAGCCGAGCCGCGTAGAAGATGAAGTTGGGCTTGAGATGGGCATCGTACTGGACCGCACAACGATAGAGCTCCAGGCCGCCCATGTCGGGGATCTGCATGTCCGCGACAACCACATCGTAGAAGTGCTCGTGCATGCGGCTGAGCGCCTCCTGGCCGCTGGAGGCGATGTCCACCGCGCCCCGCCGGGCCAGGACGGCCCTGAGCAGCCCCTGCAATGGCGGGTCGCCGTCCACGATGAGCAGTCGAATCTCCCCCGCCTGGGGCAGAACCTGGATGTTCATCGAAGGTCTCATCTCCCGCGGCAACCTGTCGATGAAGTTCTGGATTCGAAGCAGGTGCTTCTGGATCTCCCCGGCGATCCGCTGGCCCTCCCGACCGGTCCCGCGGAACTCGTCGATGATGTACAGGAACACGGGGTTCAACTCCGATGTCTCGGCGCGGGCGACGTACTCCAATACTCCCTTCGTGGTGATCCGCGATCGGGAAAGAAACCGTTCGAATCGATTGAGAATCGCCTCGACGTGGTTGCTCACGGCTTTGTCCAAAATGACGTCCAGGCCTCTGGACGCCCTGGCGAGCTTGAGCTGCGCCGCCACTTCCGACATCCAGCCGACATGGCAGCGTTCATCCTCCGCCAGGGCCAGGAGAAAACTCCGCAACGCCGCATCGTCCCGGCACAAGGCCGCCGCCTTGGCATAGAGATGCCCCACTCGCTCCTCGACGTGCCGGAGCCAACCGACCACCTCCCCCGCCTCCGCCAGTGTTAAAGCAGCCATCTGTTCGCCTCCAACAGACCAGACCACATCTCGAACACGGCACTTCCCGGTAGTCGAATCTACCTATGCCCCAGAGAACAGTCAAACGAAAACACGGGGTCCCAAAAGCAGCGTATGAGCGTCCTGATCCAGCGAAAATCGCCCGATCAGCCGGACCGGCCGGCCAGGTACCGGCGAATGGCTTGGATTCGGATCTCGGCGGTCGGGTGCGTGGAGAAGTACTCGCCCAGGGCCAGAGGGGCCGGGGCCTGGTGCAGGCGGCCCAGACGCGACAACAGGCGGATCGCGCCCTGCCCATCATAGCCCGCGGCCAGCGCCAGGCGGACGCCGAGC
>JAAYVJ010000174.1 GCA_012517265.1 Planctomycetota bacterium
GACTCCAATCCGTGGCCCGTCTCGGCCGACGGGGCAGGCCACTCGCTGATCCTCGCGAAGCTCGGCGGCGACCCCGAACAGGCGCAGTCCTGGTCCGCCAGCAGCTATCTCGCAGGCACGCCGGGATCGGCCGACCAGGCCCAGACCGTCTCGTCCGATCCGACCCTCGTCACGCTGCTGGACGTCGGTTCACAGGGCCGGTACTTCAAGGGCAGGCAGGAGCCCTCGCCGGGCCCCGACGGCAAACCGACCACGGCCTGGACGCAGATCGGCTTCGACGACGCCCCGGCGACCACCGCCTGGCTCGACGGCGCCAACGGCTACGGCTACAGCAACTCCGCCGACGAGCTCCAGTACGTCGGCACCGTCCTGTCCGACATGTCGGGCAACTACATCTCGATCTATGCCCGGCTGCGATTCGCGCTCTCGGCCGCGCAAGTCGCGTCGCTCACGCAGTTGCAGGCCGAGATCCGCTACGATGACGGGTACGTGCTCTATCTCAACGGCGTCCGCGTCGGGGATTCCGGCGGCATCGTCGGGACGCCTCCGGCCTACAACGCCAGCGGCGGGACCGCTGCGGAGCCTCCGGCCGCGACGGTGGACTTGACCGCGTTCATGCACCTGCTCCGGCAGGGCGAGAACATTCTGGCGTTCCAGGTCCACAATGCGACGCTGGCCGGCAGTTCCGACTGCTTCGGCTGCGTCGCGCTGCGGGGGACCGTCGCGCAGCCCGACGCCGGCGAGGACCCGAGGGCCCGCGTCGTCGTCAACGAAATCCTGGCCAACAGCGACGCCGGCGACGGCGGCGACTGGATCGAGCTGTACAATCCCGGCCCCGTCGCGGTCAGTCTGAGCAACGTCTACCTCAGCGACGACCGCGCGAACCTTCTGAAGTACAAGATCCCCGTCGGCGCGGCGTTGCAGCCGGGCCGGTTCTGGGCCGTGCGACAAGGGACAGCGCCCGACGGCTTCCCCTTCGCCCTGGATTCGGCGGGCGAGACGATCTACGTCACCGCGGCCACCGACGCCGCGTCGCCCGCGCCCATCCGCGTCCTGGACGCCCTGCGATACGAGGCCCTGGACCCGGAGACGACGTTCGGCCGGTATCCCGACGGGTCCGATTCGCTCGATTGCCTCGCGGCCGGCACGTTCGGCGCGGCCAACGCCCCCAAACTGATCCGCGACGTCGTGATCAACGAGATCATGTACCACCACGCCACGCGGGACGAACGATACGAGTACGTCGAACTGTACAACCGCGGCTCCGACGCCGTCTGCCTGGCCGGCTGGGCCTTCACCGACGGCATCGAATACACGTTCGCCCAGAACGCGACGATCGCCCCCGGCGGCTACCTCGTCGTGGCCCAGGACCCCAACTTCCTCGCGACGGTGTACGAGAACCTCGCGGTCGGAGAGAACCTGGTCGGGCCCTACCAGGGCGGGCTCGACGATCACAGCGAGCGAATCCGCCTGGCGCACCCGCTCCAACGGGCCGACGCCGCGAACGGCCAGGACCAGGCGGGCATGGTCACGGTGGACGAGGTCACTTACTGCGACGGGGGCCGCTGGCCGGCCTGGGCCGACGGCATGGGCGCCAGCCTCGAATTGAGGGACCCCGGCAGCGACAACGACACGCCCGGCGCGTGGGCCGACAGCGACGAGAGCGCCAAGAGCACGTGGCAGGAGTTCTCCTTCATCGCCCCGCCCGACGACGGGCGGTTCACTCACGACAATCCGTCGATCTTCGACTTCATGCTCCTCAACGCAGGCGAAGTGTTGCTCGACGATCTGGAGTGCAGTTTCAACGGCGTCAACCGGCTCGCCAACAGCGGTTTCGAGAGCGGGGACGCCTCCTGGCGAATCCTGGGCAACCACACCCGCTCGTTCGTGACGACGGACGACCCTCACTCCGGCTCGCGGGCCCTGCACCTGATCGCCACCGGCCACGGCGACCCCGGCGCCAACCGCATCAACCAGTCGATCAGCGGAACCAGTCCCGGCACGGTGATCTTCCGCGGCTGGGCCAAGTGGCTGCGAGGCAGCCGCTTCCTGCTGCTCAGAACGACTCGGGAGACGTCCCCCGTCCGGCCGCCCAGGCCGGCGCACGCCTTCCAACTGGACATGCCGCTGGACCTCGGCACGCCGGGCAGACAGAACACCGCCTTCGTCGCCAACCGGGGGCCGGACATCCGCGAAGTCAGGCACGCGCCGGTCCTGCCTGCGGCGGGCGAACCGATCCTCGTGACCGCCCGCGTGGTGGACGCCGACGGCATCGACTCGGTCACGCTCTTCCACAGGGTCGAAGGGTCCGCTTCGTTCGCTCCGCTGCCCATGGTCGACGACGGCTCCGGCGAGGACGCGATCGCAGGCGACCGGATCTACACCGCCGCCATCACCGGCGGGACGGCCGGCCAGATCCGCGCGTTCTACATCGAAGCCTCCGACGGCGTGGAAACCACGCGGTTTCCCACGCCTTTGCCGCCGTCGGCCGAGGTGCCGACCCGAACCTGTCTGGTCCGCGTCGCGGATGTCCAGCAGAGCAGCCGGCTGGCGAACTACCGCATCTGGATGTCGTCCGACGTCATGGACGCGTTCCGGTCGCGAGCCAATCTCTCGAACGAGCTGCTCGATTGCACATTCGTCTACAACGACACCGAAGTCTTCTACAACTGCGGCATCCGCCTGCGCGGCAGCCCCTTCCTTCGCGGCGGTTCCGGTTGGACCCCGCAGACCGGCCGGGGTCTGCGCATCGAATTCAACTCCGATGAGAGCTTCCGCGGACGCCAGGAGATCAACCTGGACTGGACTGAGGGCAGCAGTCGAGGGCCGCTCCAGGAACGAGCTTCGTACTGGTTCTACGCCCAACTCGGCATGCAGCACTCCCGGCAGGAGTGGGTCCGGCTGTATGTCAACGGCACGCGTCTGACGAATTTCGAGGACGTCCAGAAGGTCGACGGGGACTACATCGACGCGTGGTTCCCCGGCAACAACGAAGGCTACATTCACAAGATCGACGACTACTTCGAGTACAATGCCGACGGCACCTCGCACAGCGGCGAGGCGGCCGATGAAGGGCTCCTCTTCGACGCCCAGCATCCTTTAATGCCGGAGACCTACCGGTGGCACTTCGAGAAACGCTCGCATCCCGAGAACGACACATGGCAGCATCTGTACGAGCTGGCGGTGGCGCTCAACACGCAGTCGTCGAGCACGACCTACGAGCGGGGCATCGAAGCCAAGCTCGATCCGCGGCACTTCACCAAGATGCTCGCGCTGCGGCACGCCGTGGGCGATTGGGACAGCTACGGCTACACGCGGGGCAAGAACAACGCTTTCTACTTCGCCCTCCCGGAAGGCAAATGGTATCTGCTGCCCTGGGACATCGACTTCACCCTCGGCTCGGGCCGGGGGGCGTCGTCGAGCCTGTTCGAGGTGACCAACGAGTTTCCGGAGATCATCCAGTTCCTGAACTACCCGAAATACAAGCAGATGTACTATGACGCGCTGCAGGAACTGGTGGACGGGCCGTGGAAGACGTCCTACGGGACCGCAGACCCGCCGACGGACTTCGACAAGTTCCTCGACGAAGGGGCCGATCTGCTGACCGCCGAAGGGCTCGGCGACGGGCGGCGCAACCAGATCAAGCAGTTCGTGCGAGACCGGAGGACCTTCATCCTGTCCCAGCTCGCCAATCAACCGACGCAGCCGGCCGGGCGACGATGAGGATCAAGACTACGAGACCTGTGGGACTGATGGGACGAATGGGTCCTTACTGTCCCGCCGGCGCCGGCTCGGACTGGCGGCCCTGGAGGATCTTCATCGCGTTGGCACGGTAGACCTTTTCGAGCACCGGTTCGCGCAGGGCCAGGCCGTAGAGAGGCCAGTGGTAGGAGGAGACGTCCCAGGCGTAAAAGTGCTCGTCCGCGGATTCGAGGACGCGGAAGGTGAAGCGGTACGTCTCGGCGCTGCGGTGCATGTCCGTCCCGTAGACGAGCCTGTCCTGGTATCGCTCGTAGAACCGCCCGGCGAATCGCGGGATCGCCGCGGTCTCGGCGTAGCGGGCCGAGATGTCCGCGTAGAGGTTCGGATGCTTGTCGAGCAGAGCCGCCAGCTTGTTCAAGTCGTAGCAGCAGTTGGCGAAATGGCACGCGATGAACGTCGTCCTGGGGTGCCTGCCCACAGCCCGGTCAAGGATCTCGATCATGCCCTCGTGTCCGACGATCCCCGGCTGATTGTCCAGCCGCCATGAAAAGGCGTTCATCAGGCCGTCGTTCTTGGCGTCCATCGGCAGATACATCCAGTAGGGGTCGGCCACGTGGATGTTGATCGGCATCTTCAGCTCCGCGCACTTCTCCAACAGAGGATCCATCCGTGGGTCGTCCAGGTGCATCCCCCAGGCGGGAGGCTTGCAGTAGAAGAGCCCCTTGCCCTTGTCGCCGAGCTCGCCGACGCCTCGGGCCCCGGCCTTCCAGCAGCGTTCCAATTCCTTCACGGCGGCCGGCCCGAAGCCCGGCTTGTCGTACCCCGTGTAGTCGAATCCGCACCAGACCTCGAACCGGCCGGGGTGTTTGGCGTAGAGAGCCAGGATCTCGTCGAACTCCTTGCCCGTGGCCTGGGTCATGACGATGGTCTTTTCGATACCCACGTCGTCCATCGTGCGAACCCACTCGGCCACCTGTTCGGGCGTCTTCGCGTAGACGTGCGCATGCATGTCGATCGCCGGGAAGCGGGCCTTGGACACATAGGTCACGGGCGTCTTGTAGACCGATTCCGGATGGAAGTCCTTCAGCAGGAGCGACTCGGGCCCGGCCTGCGAGTCGGCTCCCCCAACAGCTTTCGCACATGCCAACACCGCCAGAATGAGAACCACTCCCGAACGCGCGATTCGACAAGACATGACCAGGCTCCTTTCTGCTGTGATGAGGATCGGTTACGCACCTGGGGACAAGCGTATGCCGCCGGGCCGACCAAGTCAAGCACAGGCTTGCTATTGCGGCCGATCTCGGTATGGTTGAGGGACTATCGGCCGGCTCGCGCCGGACCCTGACAAGCCGGCCGGGGCTTTCACTACGACGAGAAAGGACGATGCCATGGACGAGAAACTGGTCGCGAGAGTGTTGTCGTTCCGGTGGCTCGTGTTCTCGGTGCTGGCGACGGCGTTCGCCCTCGTCTACTTCCATCGCGTCTCGCTCTCGGTCGTCGCGGACGAATTGCGGCGGGACTTTCAGGCCAGCGCCGGCCTGGTCGGCCTGCTGGGCTCGGTGTACTTCTACTGCTACGCGTTCATGCAGATCCCCTCAGGCCTGCTGAGCGACTCGGTCGGCCCGCGCAAAACCGTGGCGATCTCCCTGCTTTTGGCCGCGGGGGGCAGTCTCCTCTTCGGCCGGGCCCCGAACATCGCCGTCGCGGTCGTCGCCCGCGCCATGGTCGGGATCGGCGTCTCCATGGTCTTCATCCCCTCGATGAAGGTCTTTTCCCAGTGGTTTCGGGCCCGCGAGTTCGCCCACGTCGGGGGCATGTTCCAGGCCGTCGGCGGGATTGGAATCATCGCGGGAACGTGGGTGCTCGGCTGCCTGTCCTCGGAATTCGGCTGGCGGATCTCGTTTCAGGTCATCGCCGCGGCCACGCTCGCCGTCGCGTTTGCGGCCTGGCTGATCGTGCGGAACCGCCCCGCCGACAAGGGCTGGCCGTCCATCGCCCAGATCGAGCACAAGGAAGACGCGCCCCTCCCTGTTGCTGGCAAGATCACCCTGCGACAGGGGATTCGCATGGTCCTCTCGGAAAAACAGTTCTGGCTGGTCGGCGTGTGGTTCTTCTTCGATTGCGGCGTCTTCTTCGGATTCGGCGGTCTCTGGAGCGGCCCCTACCTGATGCACGTCTACGGCATGAGCAGAAGCCAGGCCGCGGCCCTGCTGACGATGATCGCCTGGGGCATGGTCATCGGCGGCCCCGCCCTGGGCGTGCTGTCGCAGAAGGTCCTCAAGAGCCGCAAGCAGACCATCATCCTGTGCATGGCCGCGTTGACCGCCCTCCTGCTGGTCGCGACGCTCCTGCCGGCAAGTCTGCCGCGTGCGGCCCTCGTCGCGTGGTTCTTCCTGTTCTCGGTCTGTTCCTCTGCGGTCGTCGTCGTGGCTTTCACGACGGCCAAGGAGCTGTTTCCGCTGGAGATCGCCGGCACCTCGATCGGCGTGGTCAACTTCTTCCCCTTCTTCGGCGGCGCGGTCTA
>JAAYVJ010000175.1 GCA_012517265.1 Planctomycetota bacterium
CATCTGCTACAGCGTCCCATTCCTCCTCTCCGACGAAATCCGCAACATCGAAGAAATGCTCACGGCAGCCGGCCGGCCGGTGGCGGTCGGCGTCCCAGGGTACATCCTGCCGACGGATCTCGACGGCCGGCTCTTTCTGAACCACCGAAGCCCTTCGGTAATGAAGCTATTCTGCCGGCCCGAAAAGTCGGAAATCGACAAGTACGCGCAGTTCGTCGACAAGGTCCTCTGGGGCGGCATTCAGTGCAGCGAGGGGCCGAATCGCTACGGCGTCCGCAAGAGCCTGTTCTACTACGAACCCAGCGAGTTACCTGAGGGCACCTACGACAACCGGCTCAACTGGCGGACCTGGGCAAGCTGGAGCAAGACCGCCTCCGAACGAATCGACCGCGGCTACAACTATCCGCACGTGGCGGCCGCGTACTGGTCGATGTATCGCCTGGCCCGCAATCATGAGGGGCTCGTCACCGCGCACCCTTGGGACTGGTACATCGACAAGGCCCTGGTCTCGCTGGGCTCGATTCTCGGCTACATGCCCGCCGTGCCGCACTGGGCCTACAACGGCAACGCCCGCCGGCACTGGGATTTTCTTTACGGTGGAGCGCCGGGGCGGACCTCCCGCGTCGAGCTGCAGAGCCACCACTATGGTTCCGGCCTGAACGTCATCCCGGTGTTGGCCGAGTATCGCGCCCCCCGACGATCACTCTGTGCTCCGCATCGGCTACGGCGGCGCGATGGGGGCTCTCTCGAACATCGACCGAACGCGACGCCCGGGCCGTGCCGCTGGCGGCCGGGACCGTTTGGGTCGAGCTTGGCACACAAGAGAACTGAGGACGAGCTTCGGTTCGATTTGAGAAAGGGTTGGAGATGGGATTCGTAAGATCGATGATGATCGCCGTGGTGGGCATGGCCTCGTTGCCGTTGGCGTGTGCCTGCGGCCAGTCCGACGTGAAGGCAGACGCACCGGCCGTCAGCGCCCCGCCGGAGTCGTTCTTCAAGATGATCCGCGACGACGACCGCGACGCCGCCCGGCAATTCTACAAGAAGTACCTCGACGTCAAGGGACTTCCCGTCGCGGCTTCAGCCGAGGTGGCCGACCAGGCCTTGCAACGCACCTATGAGATCGTCACCCACATGCTCGCCGGGCGGCCCGACGTGCTCCAGGCGATGGTCGAACAGGGCATGTACCTGATCATCATCGGAAAGGACCAGGTCTATACCGACATGCCGGAGTACCGCAACAGTCGAAACCCCGACTTCCAGAACGAGCGAGTCCGCGGCACCGGCGGCCTGCCCACCAGCTTCGGCGAGGAGAACCTGCTGAGCTTGCCGATCGACCGCTACGACGACGAGAGCATCGGCGTCCACGAATTCTGTCACACAATCGACAGCACGCTGGGCCGAATCGATTCCACCTGGCGGCAGCGTAAACGCGACGCCTATCAGAACGCCCTCAAGAACGGACTCTATTTCAACACCTACGCCGGGTCCAATTCGGCCGAGTACTGGGCCGAAATCGCCCAGGCGTATTTCGACTGCAACCGGATCAACAACTGGAACCACGGTCCCGTCGGGCACCGCGAGCAGCTCAAGGCCTACGATCCGGTCGGCTACGAGCTGTGCCGGACCGTGTTCAACCTGAGCCCCGAACAGGACTGGCGATACAAGTGGCTCCAGAAGTTGCCGAACGTAACCGCCCCGCCGAAGAAGTTCCGGATCGACCCGTACTACACCAAGTTCACCTGGGCCCGCGAGTTCACCATCATTGGCCGCCAGGCGAGCGATGAGGCCCTTCTCCAGGCCAACGAAACGATTCGCCGGATGTTCGCCTACCGGCACGACATCCTCAAGGCCTTCATGGCCGACGGCATGAAGCTGGTCGTCCTGGGCCGCGACGAGCACATCAGCGATCTGCCGGAGTACAAGAAGCTCAGCGACCCCAGAGCCATCGACGCCCTCTCGCGATACCTGACCTATACGCCGGAGATGAAGCTGCTGGTCGTGGGCGAGGAGAACGTCCTGGCGAATCCGCGTGACATGTACGTCGGCGACTGCCAGGTGATCCGCGTCTTCGCCGACGCGATCTACCGCGTGACCGGCACCCGCCCGGTCGACCCCAACTTCGAGAACCGGCCCCGCGGCATCTGGCAGCAATACGAGCTTCGCGTCCAGCGGCTCGACGAGCGGTTCGACGCCAAACTCAAGGAGATCTTCGAGAAGTCCACCGCCGCCGGCAAATGGCAAGGCACCGCCGCGATCGCGGATCGCGCCGCCTACTGGACCGAAGGCGTCCTGGCCTACTTCGACGCCCTGGGACAGGACGACGCGCCGAACGACGCCGCCAGCCAGATCGACACAAGGGAGAAACTCAAGGCATACGATCCCGACCTGTTCGCTCTGGTCAACGAGACGATGGCCTACGAAACGAAGGTCGACTGGCGGTATCGGCCGTACAGACAGTAGAGACGATCAGAAACGCGCATCGGTTCGACCGCGTCGAGCACGCGGATTTCGAGCCGGAGCAATGACGGCTTTGTTTCGAGGAAGACAATGAGCACGACAGCACGCGTCAAGTCGATTGGAGCATCTCTGGCGGTGGTCATCGTCGCGGCGTCGGTCGCGATGGGCCAGGCCCAGGAATCGCCGCAGGGCCGGTTCGGACCGCCCCGCCGGGTGGAGGGTTACTACAAGGACCTGATCGTACCGCACTGGTTCGCCCAGAACAATCGCTTCTGGTACCGCAACGACCTGACCGGCGGGACCAAGGAGTTCATCCTCATCGACGCGGAGCAAGAGACCAGGCAGCCGGCCTTCGATCACGCCAAGCTGGCGGTGGCCCTGTCCCAAGCCGCCGGCGGCGAATACAAGGCGGATCAACTGCCCTTCGAGGCGATCGAATTCGCCAACGACGGCAAGATCGTGCGGTTTGCGGTCGGCGAGACGACGTGGGACTGCGATCTCGCGTCGTACGCCTGCACGAAGTCGAGCGAGACCATGACTCCTTCCTCTGCGGACCGGGAACGGGGTTTCGGCCCCTTCGGCCGACGCCGCGGGCCGGGCCAGGGACGGGAGCCGTCCCTGGATTCGCCCGACGGCAAGTGGACCGCTCTGACCAAAGACCACAACGTCTTCCTCCGCCCCAAGGAAGGCGGGGACGAAATCCAGCTCAGCACCGACGGGGTTGAAGGCAACGCCTACGATCGGCTCTCCTGGGCTCCCGACTCCAAGACCCTCGTGGCGTTTCGGGTCGAGCCGGGCGACAACAAGGAAGTCTACCTGATCCAGTCCTCCCCCGCAGGCGGCGGGCGGGCCAAGTTCTCCCGGCGGCCGTACGCCCTGCCGGGGGACAAGTTCGCGACCTACGAACTGAACCTGTTCGACGTCCAGAGCCGCAAGCAGGTCAGACCCAAAGTGGACACGCTCGAACTGGATTGGGAGACGCCCAGACTGCGATGGATGAAGGATCGGCGACATTTCGCCTATGAGAAGATCGATCGCGGCCACCAGCGATTCCGCGTCATCGAGGTCGATTCGCACACGGGCCAGAGCCGCAACCTCATCGACGAGAAGACCGAGACCTTCATCTGGACCGCCCACACCGAGAATCTCGGGCTCTCTTTGGTCACCTGGCTCGACAAGAGCGACGATTTCATCTACGCCTCCGAGCGCGACGGCTGGCGGCATCTGTACCTCGTGACCACCGACGAAAACGCGACCTGCCGCCAGATCACCAAGGGCCAGTGGGTCGTGCGAGGAATCGATCTGGTCGACGAGGACGCCAGGCAGATCTGGTTCAACGCCTGCGGCCGCAACCCCGACGAGGACCCGTATTTCCTGCATTACTATCGCGTCAACTTCGATGGCACCGGGTTGGTCGCGTTGACCGAGGGCAACGGCAACCACACGATTCAGTACTCGCCCGACCGTCGCTACCTGATCGACACGTACAGCAGGGTGGACTCGCCGCCGGTGCACAACCTGCGCCGCGTCTCGGACGGCAGACTGGTCTGCTCTCTGGAGAAAGCGGACGTCAGCGAACTGGTCGCCAAGGGTTGGGCGGCGCCCGAGGTGTTCGTCGCCAAGGGCCGCGACGGCAAGACCGACATCTGGGGCATTCTCTGCCGGCCCAAGAACTTCGACCCGTCCGGGAAGTACCCGGTCATCGAGCAGATCTACGCCGGGCCGCAGAGTTCGTACGTCCCCAAGAGCTTCAGTCCGATGTCGCGATTCGCGTCGCTGACGGATCTGGGCTTCGTCGTCGTGCAGATCGACGGCATGGGCACCGCCAACCGCTCCAAGGCGTTTCACGACGTCTGCTGGCACAATCTCAAGGACGCAGGTTTCCCTGACCGCATCCTGTGGCACCAGGCCGTCGCGAAGAAGTACCCGTGGTACGACATCGCTCGCGTCGGGGTCTACGGCACCTCCGCCGGAGGGCAGAACGCCGCGGGCGCGGTGCTGTTTCATCCGGAGTTCTACAAGGCCGCGGTCGCGGCCTGCGGCTGCCATGACAATCGCATGGACAAGGCATCCTGGAACGAGCAGTGGATGGGCTACCCGGTCGGCCCTTGGTACTCCGAGTGCTCGAACATCGACAATGCAAGCCGGCTCAAAGGCAAGTTGTTCCTGATCGTCGGCGAGATGGACGACAACGTCCCACCCGAATCGACGATGCGATTCGTGGACGCCCTGATCAAGGCGGGCAAGGACTTCGACCTGCTGGTCGTGCCCGGCGCCGGCCACGGCATGGGCGGCGCCTACGGCCAGCGGCGGATGCAGGACTTCTTCGTGCGAAATCTGCTCGGCGTCGATCCGCCGGACCGCAACGGCACATGAACGGGAAGCCACAGCTCATTACGGACACAGGAAAGGCAACATGAACGCCAGACGAATTTCCAGTATCGCAGGGACTCTGCTGCTGGCCGCCTCCCTGCAGGCTGGCACGGCCACCATCACGATCGACGCCCGACGGAAGGGCCCGGCGATCAACCCTCGCATGTACGGCATCTTCCTGGAGGAGATCAACCACGGCGTGGACGGCGGCCTGTACGCGGAGCTGATTCGCAACCGAGGGTTCGAGGACTCCCGTCCGCCCGAAGGATTCGCGTATCGTGACGGCCGTTGGCTTGACGCCAAGGGCTACGACGCCGGCTTTGCCCAATTCGGCTACACGACCGAAAGCATCCCCTTCTGGTCGCTGGTCGAGGAAGGTGACGTCAAGGGGACGATGTCCCTCGAAACCACCGGCGGGATCACCGAGCAATCCTGCCATTGCCTCCGTCTGGATGTCGAAGAC
>JAAYVJ010000176.1 GCA_012517265.1 Planctomycetota bacterium
CAGCGGCAGGAGCTCGAGCGGGCGGTCGAGACGATGCAGCGGGCCCGCGATCTGGCGGACCTGACGTTCGGCCAGGGCTTTGCCCTGGGCATCCGCAATATGCAGGAGGAACTCAAGACCGCCGGCCAGATCGGCTATGACCTGAGCTCCATGCTGCGCGATGGCGTGGTGGGGGCGATCAACGACGCGGTCTTTCGGGCCGAGGACCTCGGCGAGGCCCTCGAGCAGGTGGGCCTCCAGATGCTCGAATACTGGGCCCAGGAGGCGATGTGGAAGCCTCTGGTCACGCAGGGCATGGACTTCGGGACGCAGCTGCTCGGCAATGTTGCCGGCAGCCTGGCCGGCAGCTGGTTCGGCGGCGGGTCCGCCGGATCTGCGGCCGGCGATCTCAATCCTGCCATGGCGAGTATCGCCCACGCCGGCGGCGTCGCGGGCCGGGACATCCTCCCGACGCGGATCGTGCCGGCGTCCGCCTTCGCTCACGCCCAGCGATTCCACACAGGCGTCGGGCCGGGCGAGCGGGCCGCGGTGATCCGGGATGAGGAAGGGGTCTTCACGCCCGGCCAGATGCGGGCCCTGGGCCGGGGTCTGGGCGGCGATCGCGCGGTGTTCGGCGAGATGGCCGGCCTGCTCGGCCAGATCCTGGGCGCCGTCCGGGACCGCCAGACCCTCAGTGCCACAATCGTCGACAAGCGTCAGACCCCGCAGGAATGGTTCGAGAGCCGCCAGGGCGAGCAGGCCTGGAAGTACCACGCGGCGAGGAACGGGTGAACCAGTGGCCCGGGTTCCGTGACCCGTGGCCCGCAGAGAAGAACGTTCGACCCGAGTCACGGGTCACGAGAGACGAGCGACGAATCATGAGTTTCAGCGACTACTGGGAGAACAAGATCCTCGACCACATCTTCGGTAAGGCCGCCTACACGGCGCCCACGCACATCTACGTGGCCGCCTCGACGGCCGATCCCGGCGAGTCGGGCTCCGGACTGTCCGAGCCGGCCGGCGGCAACTACGCCCGCGTCGAGACGGACCCCGCCGATTGGACCGCGGCCGCCGACGGCCAGATCGAGAACGCCGCGGCGATCACATTCCCCACGCCCACCGCCGACTGGGGCGCCATCACGCACGTGGCCCTCTTCGATGCTGCGACGGGCGGCCACTTCCTGGCCCGCGGCCAGTTGCCCACCGTGCAGAACATCTACTCCGGCGGTGGGCCGCTGGAGCTCAGCGCCGGCGGCCTGGCCGTCACGCTGGACTAGGAGGGACGGATTCGGCCATGGCCCAGCTCTACGAGTTCTACAATCCCGCCTACGACAGTATCGCCTGGATCTCCGGCGGCGGGACGACGCGGGGCGGCCAGACGTTTACGCCCCAGGTCGCCCACATCCTGACCTCGGTCAAGCTGCGGATGTACCGGTCCACGACCTCCTTGTACGGCACACTGTACTGCGGGATCTTCGCCACCGGCGCCGGCAAGCCGACAGGCGCCGCCCTGGTCTCGGCGACGATCGACTACAGTACGATGGGCACCAGCTGGCCGGGCGAGGTCCGGGAGATCGCCTTCTCGCCCGGCGTCCTCGTCGAGGCCGGGACTCCCTACGCCATCGTCCTCTGGATGGCCGGCGGGACGGACAACTACGGGGTCTACGTCCTGTACAAGATGGTGGGGTCCTATGCGGGCGGCGCCCGGGTGGGCAGTGACAACGGCGGATCGACC
>JAAYVJ010000177.1 GCA_012517265.1 Planctomycetota bacterium
CGGCATGTGGCAGTCGGCGCACGAGACGTTGCGATAGGCGTGCACGCCGGTGCGGTACAGTTCGTAGTCGGGGTGCTGGGCCTTCACGATGGGCGTTCCGGAGATCGCGTGGACGTAGTCCTTGTGCTCGATCCCGTCGTAGTACGCCATCACGTCCTCCAGCGTGGTGCCCTTGGTCCACGGGAAGGTCAGGTAGTTCTTGAGCCCCTCCTTCTCATCCGTCCGGAAGTAGTACTCCACGTGGCAGTTGGCACATATCAGCGACCGCATCTCCTGGTGCGTCGCCTGATCGATGTCTTTGCCCATGGCGGCGAAGGCTTCTCGAAGGGCCGGCCGGGTGATGCGGAGCTTGAGCGTCTCGGGATCGTGGCAGTCCTGGCAGCCGATCGGGTGCGTCACCTCGCCGGCGAGGTCGTGGAAGTTCGCGGCGTAGAACTCCTTGACGCCCATCTTGGCCATCAGCCGGGGCACGTCCGTGCTCTTGCAGGTCCAGCAGGTCCCGGCGTTGAACGGCTTGGTGATCCGCGCCGTCTTGCTGACGTCCTCCACAGCGTGGTAGTGCCCCCGGCCCTGGAGGTAGTCCTTGCTGAACCCATATCCGGCGAACAGGATCACCTGCAGCGGATCACCCTCCAGGTAGTTGCGAGGATACGAGCCGCCATACTTGGTCTGCGTGTCGGAGATCCGGGTCTTCAAGTACGACTCGTACTCGCGAGGGTAGTTCTGGCCCCACACCGCGTTGTCCGGCTCCCACTGCGCGATCGGCCGCACCACCATCGCAGGCCGCTGCGCCTCCCACCGCCGCTCCAGGATCGAGACCGCCAGCAGCCCCAGCAGCACGACGATCACCGCCAGCAGCCCGGCGATCGCAATCCCCATCCAGACTGGCAGGGTCATCCAGCCCTTGCCTTCATTCGCCTTCCGCTGATTCGGGCTCGAATCGCTCGTCATTTTTCGTCTCCTTCTTTCATCCACTCCAGCCCCGCCGAGGGCAGGGCGGGCCGCAAGGTCTCAGGAGAAGCCGACAGGCTGCGGACCTCGCCGTGAATGTTGCTGTGGCAGTCCCAGCACCGCCGCTCCGTCGCGCCGGCCAGACGGACCATCGACAGTCGATCCCCATGGCAGCGAACGCAATTGGCCTGCACCACCGGCACAGCGCCCGCCGAAAGGTCCAGCACCTGCGGCTCCGCTCTCATCGTGAACACGTAGGAATGCCTCATCCCGTCGCGGCCTTTAAAAGCGTATTTCGCCACGAGATTACTGTGCGGCACGTGGCAATCGACACAGACCGCGACCCGGCCGTGACTGCCCCGCTGCCAACTCGCGTAGGCGTCGGTCATGACGTGGCAATTGATGCAGGTCTCGGGTTTGTCCGACAGATACGAGGTCCCGTTGGCAATGCGGACCAACAGCAGCGCCATCCCCGCCGCCACGCCGGCAAGACTGTAAATGCCGATCCTCAGCGGCCCCGGAAGGCCGTGCAGCGCCACCACCGATTTGACCAGCCCCACCACGTCCATGTCACCCCACACACAGGATTCCCCGACCGCACCGTCGTTCATGCTCCCGGCCGGACTTGTGCATTATCCATCGGCCCTCCTTCGTCGTCCACGACAATCTTTCCCGTATTTCCCCCCATTCCTCAACGCGAACCGTCGCCTTGTTCGCCTTCACGTCCCATCGAAGAAACCGTCGACCGGCCGGACGGCGGTTCGGAGCGGTAGGTGGTATGAAGCAGGGTGTCGGACGCGCGAGTCCCGGCCGGACTTGCAGGCTCTCCAGGCTGAACTCCGACGCCGGGATCGGCTGGTTCACCAAGCTCGTCGTGAGCGTGACTGTTTGCTCCTGATGCCCGTCGTGAGTCCGCCGACGGCTCTTGGGCACCCAGACTCCGTCGATCTCCTCGTACGTCCACACCTCCTGGGCAGCCGCCCTGTCCGGCCTCGAACAACTCGAGTGAGACTCGACCTCGGCGTTTCCGCGTCCTCCTTGGCGTCGGCGTACGCGGCGCCGGACAGCGATTGGACCGGCGCAACGAGCATGATGATAAGACCGTGCCGTTTGGCACAACCGCCTCGAAAGAAGCCTTTCACGGCCGAATCTCTCCCTTCACGATTTCAGAATCATCCGAGTGAAACCAAGAGGATTATGGCCGAAAGAAGCGAAAGAACACGAAAAAAGGAAGACCGAACACCCTACGTCGAATTCGCCCTCTTTCTCCCCTCTTTTCGTTTCTTTCCGCTGATGGCTCTCCCCCATTCTCCGTAGCACGTCTTCTCGGCCTACTGTCGCGGATCGCCCTTGGGGTCCCCCAGGCCGAAGACCTCGATCAGGCGGTCGTACTGGGCCCGCGTAATGGCGAGCATGCAGCCGTGACGGACCTTGGGCGGGAGGCTGTACTTGTCCCAATCCTCAAAGAACGTGTAGCCGGAGATTTGATACCAGGGCCCGCCCAAATCCGCGGAGACGGACAAGCCGTAGGACACGCCGGGATACTGCTCGTAATAGAGGTACCACGCCCTGCCGTCGGGCGAGGGGATCAGGGTCGGCGCCTCGCGAAAGTTCGGACTGACCGGCACCGACGGCTCCGTCCACGGCCCGAACGGGCTCGAGGCCGAGCTGATGCGGATCGTCTTGCCGGTGACCCAGTCGAGCGTGGGATAGCGTTCATCCTTGAGCAGGGCGAAGTAGCGATCCCCCTGCTTTCGAATGACGACGTCGATCGTGGCCATGTCCCAGGGGAACAGCCGTCGCGGCGGATCGGAGAACGTCTTCAAGTCCATCGACGTCAGATACAACGTCCGCTGGCTGGCCCAATACCGCTCGGGGTCCTCGCGCGTCCCCTCTTCGTGCGGCGTGTGCCAAGTCAAAATGTACTGGCCCCCTGCTTGATCGTAGAACAGCTTCGGCGCCCCGATCCGCTGCAGGGCGTTCCCATACCCCGGCGTCGCCTTGAGGTTTGGCGTGACATCGCTATAGCGAGTCCAACTCACCAGATCCCCAGACACCCAGAAATTGATGTCCGGGGCCGAATCGTTGCGATTGCCGACGAGGTAGAACCGCCCATCGCGCCCGAGGCAGATATCCGCGTGCCCCCGATACTCCTCGAACACCCGCCGGCCCTGATTGAGCAGCCGCCAGTGCAGACCGTCCAAGCTCACGGAGTAATACAGCCGTCCGTAGTCGC
>JAAYVJ010000178.1 GCA_012517265.1 Planctomycetota bacterium
GCCGGGGAGTCGCGGAAGACAGAGGACCGGCCCAGCCCAACTTCTCGCTCAGAGGCAGAACGGTCGCCAGTCTGCTCCGTCAGGTCGAGGCTTGGCACAGACAACTCGGACGCGAGTCGAAGGCGAAGGACATCGCCTGGAAACACTCGGCCATTGACGACTGGCAGTTCATCGAGGGAACCCGGGAGGCTCAGAACATGAAGATCTGGCAAATCCGGGAGTTGTTGTCCGGCCGCGAGTTGACCGCCGAGGGAAGGAGTCAGCGTCATTGCGTGGCGAGCTACGCGCAGTCGTGTCTTGCCGGGAAGTGCTCGATCTGGACGATGGACGTGGAAACGGAGATCGGCAAGGAGAAGTGCGTCACTATCGAGGTATGCAATGCGGATAGACTGATCCGCCAGGTGCGAGGAAAGAACAATCGTTTCCCGACGCAGAAGGAGAAGGAGATCGTGCGGCGATGGGCGACCCGGGAGAACCTGACGGTCGCATCGTACCTCCTGTAGATCGCGGTGATTGTCGGGGTGAACGGATGGACACAACCTGACTGAGAGAGAGATTCCCATGGTGAGAAGAGTCTTGATCGCCTGTATTGCGGTTGCTTCGATGGGGTGTTCGCTTTCCTGCCGGACGACGGAGGTTCCCGCGAGATCCGAGCCGTCCGGCGCCGACGCCCTGCTCGCGAAGGGCTATCGGCAGGACGCCAATGGTTGGATCTTCCTCCACATCGAAGGATCGCCCTATGAGAGAGGCTTTCAGCGCGGGTATCTGACCGCCGACGAAATCGAGGAGTTCCTGCGAACCCTGGCCTACGTCGAGCAGTTCGAGACCGGCCACGATCTCCACTTCTTCGTGCGCGCCGCCTCGCGGCTGTTCAAGGGCAAGGTCCCCGCCGAATACGTCGAGGAGATGCGGGGGATCGCCGCCGGGATGCGCCGCGCCGGCAAGGACGTGACCTACGAGCAGGTGCTCTTCATGAACGGGTTCATCGACGTGCTCTGGTACTGGTGGCCGCAGGCGCGAAAGGCCGAGGCGGGCGTCCATCCCGGCTGCAGCGCCTTTGTCGCCACCGGCGACGCCACCGCGGGCGGCAAGATCGTCATGGCGCACAACTCCTGGGTCGGCTACGCCCTGGGCAAATCGGCCAATCTCATCGTGGACCTCGTCCCCGACCGCGGCCATCGCATTCTCATGCAGTCCTGGGGCCCCTGCATCTACAGCGGCACGGACTTCTTCCTCACCGGCGCCGGCCTGATCGGCACGGAGACCACCATCGGCGGCTTCGACCGTTTCGACCGCAAGGGAACTCCCGTCTTCGCGCGGGCCCGCCAGGCGATGCAGTACGCCGAGAGCATCGACGAATGGGCGGATATCCTGATCCGCCATAACAGCGGCGCGTACGCCAATTCGTGGCTCCTGGGCGACACGCGCACCGGCGAGATCGCCTGCCTGGAGTTGGGACTCGAGCACCACAGCCTCAGGAAGAAGGCCAACGGCTACTTCGCCGGCTCCAACGTCGCGTCGGACTCGAAGGTCCTCAGACTGGAAACCGACGCGAGCTGGGACGACGTCCGCGACGGCGCGGTTTCCCGGCGCGTCCGCTGGGACCAGTTGATGAAGGAACACTACGGCCGGATCGACGCGGCCCTCGCCAAAGAGATGCTCGCGGACCATTACGACGTCTACCTGGAGAAAGAACAGCCCGGCTACAGGACGATCTGCGGACACGGCGAACTCGACGACGGCCATGTCCCGGGATCGCGGGGCGCGTACCGGCCGGCCGGCGCATTCGACGGCAAGGTCGTCGATTCGGACATGGCGAAGGACTGGCGTCTGTGGGCCAAATGGGGAGGTTCGTGCGATCTGGGCTTCAACGCCGACGGCTTCCTGCAGGCCCACCCGCAATACGCCTGGCTCAACGGCTACCTGCCCGACCTGCCTCCGCAACCGTGGACGGTTCTTCCGCCTCAGGAGAATGCCTCGAACAGCCACTGACATCCGTGACAAGTCCATCCCCGCGGAGAAACGACAATGGACAACAGCACAGATCTCCCCCTGGCCCGCAAGGAAATCCTCAGGATAATCGAAGAGGCACTCGAACGAGGCCAATCGAAACAACAGGTCCTGGACGATCTCAGCGGGCGTCAGCAATTCTACAGCCGGGAATCCCTTGCCCAAATCATCTCGCTGGTTCCCGACCCCGAGTTGCGCCGGCGGTACGAAGCCCTCAACCGCGTGCTGTTCGGACTGCTCCTCCTCATGGCCGGCTTGTGTCTCGCGGCTGGGATCATGTTCTTTTCCAGGGGGCGGTCGCAATCAGGCGGAACGGCCTTCTTCGGTTCCTTCATCGTCCTGTGTTTTGTCCATGACGTGCGGCAGATGCGAGGCAACATCTACTGGCCCCTCGGATTGCTTTCGCTGGCCGCCACGGCGAGAATCGCGGTCCGCGTTTCCACGTTGTTTCCATGGAACCTCCTGATCACCCTGTCTCTCGGCGCGATCGCCATTCTGGCGTTCTACCTGGGCGGTTCCCTCTTTCCGCACCGTGGCTTCATGGGGATCAAAAAGGACCAGGACGGCAATTGGCTGCTGTGAACGGCCTTTTCACAGAGATCAGCGAGACTCCCACGGGCCTCTGAACTTGCAGCGAACAATTCGGGATCTTGACGATTCCGCCGAAGGCCGCTTGCGGGTACAGTATCGGGCTGTTCGATTTGCGAAAGGAGCTATCGCCATGAAACGCCCGACCAACTGGGTCTATGGAGTCATTGGGATGATCGCGATCACGAGTCTGTCGCCCCTGGCGGCTTCGGCCGACGAGGGGATGTGGCTGTTCAACAACCCGCCCAGGCAACTGCTCAAGGAGCGGTACGACTTCGCTCCGAGCGACGACTGGTACCTGCACCTCCAGCGGGCCAGCGTCCGCTTCAACAGCGGCGGTTCGGGCTCCTTCGTCTCGGCCGACGGCCTGGTGATGACCAACCACCACGTCGGCGCCGACTGCCTCCAGAAACTCAGCACGAAAGAACGGGACATGATCGAACTGGGCTTCTACGCCAAGACGCCGGAAGAGGAGGTCCGCTGCCTCGACCTGGAACTCAACGTCCTCCAGAGC
>JAAYVJ010000179.1 GCA_012517265.1 Planctomycetota bacterium
TGCTCGACAGCCTGGAACGCGGCCTTGAGCATGAAGACGTAGGAAAACATGTAAACCGCCACGTGCGGCGCAAATAGCGGGCTCTGCAACGCCGGCGGAAGATGCATCGGCTCGGCGTTGAAGATGAAGCCCGCCGGGAAGAGCACGATCGCTCCGATCAGCATGTCCGCCCATTGGCCGCCGATCCGCAGGACGCGTCGGCTGAACCAGGAGATCGGGTAGCAGGCGACCCCCAAGAACAAGAAAACTTCGAAGAGATTCTGCAGCGGCACGTGTCGCACGTGGACCCAGCGGTACGCGCATGACGACGTCGCCAGGGCGAAGCCTGCGAGAAACAGCACTTGTCCCACGCGAGGACGCCTTGCGATGGTGGCGACGAGTGCCAGCAGGTATGCGGCCATGGTCACGTAGATGAGCAAACCCTGAACTGTGTACTTGATTTCCATGAGAACCCTTTATCGAGATTCCTCGCCGGCCGCGTTGCGGGTCTTGAGCCGGTCCAGGGCCCGCCGGCCCCAGAAGTGCCAGAAGACCCCGCCGGCCAGCAGGACGTAGCCGCCGTAGATCGAGGTCAGGCCGGAATCCGAGACGACCATGATCGTGCTGTATACGCCGAACTCGTCTTCTCCCCAGCTCTGCTGATAGAGGTGGTAGCCGCCGTAGTACAGGGGATGGTTGACCTCGATGTCCTTGGACGCCACGACTTGGTCGTTGTCGACGATCTCCAGTTCGCTGACATACTCCTTCTCGTTTCTGCGGTACGCCATCGCCAGCAAGTCGTTGTCGCTCATGTGACCCGGACGTCGCTCGAAGACGTACCGCCGGCCGGGCTTGGCCCCCGGCTTCTCGATCGTGACTTGCAGGGCCGGGTTCGATCCGCCGGGCTCGTCGTACACAACCGGCTCGTCTCCCTGGAGATCGATCCGGAAGTTCTCAAAGACCCGGGTGATCGTGAGGACTCCGAGATCTTCGTCCAGCGAAAGGGCCTGTCCCGCCACGGCGGGCATCCTCCAGTTTCGCCCGTCGCGGCTCCAAATGTAGAGTGTGCCCGGTTCGTAGTATTCGATTCGAAACGCGTTGAGCTGCACGGTGAAAGGCAACTTGCCGAGAGAACGGCCTTCTCCGTCAGAGAGCAAGTTGTCCTGCATCTGTTCGTGAATGGCCATGCTTCCCATCGGGATCTTCTCGACGCCGAAGAGCTGTTTCTGGAGGGCATGGCCGCCCCTTGAGCCCCACATCATGCCCAACACGACCAGGATGCAGCCGGCGTGCATCAGCAGAAGCGAGGGGACGTGCAGGAGCCGGCGGAACAGGACGATGCCTGCCGCCAGCATCACTACCGAAGCGAACCAGTACGCCGCCAGGGGCACGGAAGTGAAGAACGCCTGGGCCCGGCGGGCCCCGATGAAGGCGCCGTAAATCGAAAGCCCGGTCAGCAGGATGATCGCGATCAGGACGGCCCAGAGCACCGCCCGTTTGAGTCGAGCCATTCATTCTCCTTATCTGGCATTCTCCTTGTCCGGCCCCCGGAGGGAATCCACAAGTGGTTCTATTATCCGGCAAGCCCGACGGTTCGCAAGCCCAATCGCGGGCAAAGGGCCGGCCGGGGCCGGGATCGCGACTTGAAGCCTTCCCCAAGATCGCATAAACTGTAACACTTGCTCTTCGTAGGTGATGTAACACAAGCATGAAGCTGGTTTTGCACAATTTGACGTATCACGATTGCCCTGTCGCGGTCCGGGAGAAGGTGACCTTCACGGCCGAACAGCGGCGCGCCATGCTCCGGCAGATGCACCAGAGCGACCAGATCGGGGAAGGGGCCGTCGTGCAGACCTGCAACCGGCTGGAGTTCTACCTCTATGCGAAGAAGAGCTTCGACTGCCGGGCGTTCCTGCTCGGCCTGTTCGCGCCGCACGGGGCCGAAGCGGTCGAGACCTGGAAATCGCACAGCCGGGAGATGGCCGGGATGGACGTGGTCCGCCACCTGTTCGAGGTCGCCGCCGGGCTGGATTCCCAGATGATCGGGGAGAACCAGATCCTCGCCCAGGTCAAGGCCGCCTACACCGAGTCGCTCGAATCGCGGATGAGCCGGCTGATCTTCCATCGCCTCTTCCACAACGCGTTTCGCGTGGGCAAGGCGGTGCGGACCCGGACCCAGATCAACTGCGGCGCCGTCTCCATCGGCCTGGCGGCGGTGGAGCTGGCCAAGGAGAAGGCCGACCTGGCGTCGTCCCGCGTGATGATCGTCGGGGCCGGCGAGAACGCCGAACTCGTCGCCCATTACCTGTCCAAGGCCGGAGTATGTGGTTTGGTCATCGCCAATCGCGACATCGACAAGGCAAAGGCCATGGCCAAGCAGTTCACGCGGGCCGAGGCCGCCGGCCTCTCGGATGTCGTGTCTCGGCTGTCGGACGTGGACGTCGTGATCAGTTCGACCGCCTCGCCCGAACCCATCCTGACTCGGGCCGCGGTCGAGTGGTCGCTGGCCGGTCGGACTCGTCCGCTGCTGATGGTTGATATTGCAGTGCCGCGGGATATCGATCCGGCGATCGGCCAGCTCGATTGCGTCGACCTGTACAACATTGACGACCTCGACGGGCAGATCGCCGCCAACCGCGAGAAGCGCAGCAACGAGATTCCCAAGGCCCAGGCCATCGTCGAGGAGTTCGTCACGGCCTTTTCCCAGTGGTACGAGTCGCTCGATTTGGTGCCGGTGATCTCCCGGCTGACCCGGATGGGGCTGGAACTGGCCCGCGCCGAGGCCCGGCGTTACGCCGGCGATTTCGGCGACGCCGGCGGCGAGAAACTCCAGGCGTTCGCGGAGTCCCTGGTCAAGAAGATCCTGCACGGACCGATCAGCTTCATCAAGAACGGCGGCGGCGAGCCCTCCGCCGAGCAGCTCCAGGCGATCGACCTGGTCAACAAGATGTTCATTGAAAGATCTCAGGATGTTTTCAAGGAGGTGGATTGATGGCCCCAGAGAAGGTGGTTTCGAGCGGAAAATGCAGTCTCTGCGGCGGAGTCTTCGACAAATCCGTGATGGCGACCCACCTGCGATCCTGCCGGAAGAAGCAGCCGGTTCCCGAGAAATCGAAGAAGACCGCGGTGTTCCATCTGCTCGTGGAGGGCCGCTATCAACCCGATTACTGGATGCATCTGGAAATCCCCGTCAACGCGACGCTCGACACGCTGGACCGGTTCCTCCGGGACACCTGGCTGGAGTGCTGCGGGCACATGAGCGAGTTCGAGATCCGGGGCACGAGGTTCACGGTTAGGCCCATGGACATGGACGACGAGGGCATGGACGTCAAGCTCAAGGACGTGCTGGAACCGAAGATGGCGTTCTTCCACGCCTACGATTTCGGGAGCACCACGGACCTGAAGCTCAAAGTCATTTCGGAGTATGAGATCGACCGGACAGGCAGGAAGGTCCATATCCTGGCGAGGAACGAGCCGCCGGTGATCCCCTGCGGCCTTTGCGGCAAGCCCGCCACGAAGATCTGCATGGAGTGCTCGTACTCGGCCAAAGGATGGCTGTGCGACGCCTGTGCAGCCGAGCACCAGTGCGGCGAGGAGGCGTTCCTGCCCGTGGTCAATTCCCCGAGGACTGGCGTTTGCGGGTACGCTGGATGACGCGGCGATTCGTGTTGCGTGAGAGAGGATAGGGTTCGATTGGACATGAAGGTAGGGACTGTCGCAACACGCCGGGGGGAGCTGGCCATCGCGTAGACGCGGCTCGTCATCGCCTCGCTGAAAGCAAAGCATCCCGAGCTTGAGATCCGCATTCAGGAGACCACCATCACAGGCGGCCGCGACCGCAAGACCGCCTTGTGGGATCTGAAGGACGCCGCCGTCCCTGTGTGCCTCTTCAGCGGGGGGCAACCGCTCCTTCGGCCGCATTGACGGTTGCATCCCGGAGGGGATGCGGGTAGAATGCCCGCGTGCCCGTGCCTGCGCCGTTGCGTGGGCGTGTTGCCGGGAGGTCGTGAA
>JAAYVJ010000180.1 GCA_012517265.1 Planctomycetota bacterium
CCGTGCCGCCCAGGAGCAGGGACAGAACGTGCGTCCAGACGACCTCCGCGCCGAGGGCGCAGAAGCCGGAGAGGGCGATAACGACGTAGGTCGCAATCGGCCGCGGCGTGCCCACCGGCCGTTCAATGCAGGGGTGCTCCGCGACCACTGGGCCCTGGTCCTCCGTCGAGGGCCGGTGAGGTATTTGCCAGGCCAGGAGCAGGGCGGGCAATGCCACGGCGACGTTCAGGGCCGCCGCGGCGAATGTGGCCACGGCCCTGTCGTGGACGCGCAGGAGATAGAAGCCCGCCAACAGGCAGCCGAGGACTGCCCCGGCGATGTTGCCGCCGTAGAAGAAGCCCAGCCAGGAGACTCCTTGAGGCGTGGCGCGGACCCACCGGGCGATCGCAGGCAGAGTCGCGCCCATCAACACGGTGGGGGGCAGCAGGCAAACGGCGGATACGACGCCTCGCATCAGGATGTCGGGCGAGCCGTGGCCCAGATGCAGGGCGTAAAGGCGATTGACCCCCGGCAGGCCGAAGAGCAGAAGGACGCCGCACAGGCCGATGCCCAATTCGAGCAGGGCGTAAACCCTCAAGGGGTGACGATTCGCGGAGACGGCTCGCGGCAGCAACAGGCTGCCCAGGCACATGCCGCCCATGTAGGTGCCCAGCAGGACGCCCAGGGATACGGCGGAGGAGCCGACGACCAGTTGGAGCGACTGGAGCCAGACGACCTCGTAGATCAGGGCCGAGCATCCACTGCCGATGAACAGGACGATCAGCCAAGGCAGAACCCGCCCGTGGCTGTCGGGCAGCCCTCGCAGTTCGGCGCGCTCGGCCGAAGAATACGCGGTTTGCACGGTCATACTGTAATAGTGTCTCTCCAGGACGGCCGGTTACCGGTTTTCGGGAATTCGATCGTGCCTGCTATGATAGCAGCAGGATCAAAGGCGTCCAAGAAGGGATTGGCGGGCAGACGGGGGTGACAGAGCTATTCGATGTGCAGGACGTTGCGTTTCTTGTCGGCCTTGAGGCCGGCCTCTTTCAGCGTGTCGTACAGGTGCCGGCACCGGCGGACCTTGACGAACTCGAACTCGGGGTCGGTCTCGTCCTTGGTGATCAGGACGACCGTGCCGATGCCGAGCAGGCACTCGACCAGGGAGCGGTGCAGTTTCAAGTCGATCACGCGGAACATGTCGATGTTGTCGACTTCGCGGTCGAAGATGCCGCGGGACCACTCGACGCGGTCGGGCGTCACCTCGTAGTGAATGCTCTTGAGTGCGGCCAGCCGCCAGGCCAGGACCAGCAGGGCGGTCACGGCCAGCCCGATGGCCGCCAGGTCGACCCACCCTTCGGCGACGTTCAACTGCGCGGCGGGCACATTCGTCTTGGGGATGTGCGTGAGCAGCAGAGTCACGGGATAGCGGTACGCCACCCAGCACAGGGCCACGAGGAAGACCGTTCGGGCCGCGGCGCCGGCCAGGGCGAACACGCTGGGCCGGCCGGACCAGAGGATGTCGGTCTCCGTCTCGTCGGTCGATTCTTCGTCGCCTTCCGCGTCGGGATCACTTGGAGTCTGGCCCGCGCGGATTTTCTCCGCGGCCTGGCGTCGTTCCCCGGTCAGAAACTCGCCGCAGAAACGACATTTGATGGCCTCGTAGCGGATCGTCTCGGCGCAGAACGGGCACGGCTTGGTCCGATGGCGGGTCCCCGGCGACCTCGGCACAGGCACGGCGCTCGCCTCGTGCGGCGCCGCCGTGTCGTCCGATTGCATGCGTGTGAATCGACTGCCCATACAGTCTATCTATCGGCCGGAAAGGCCCGAAAACACCAGTGGTGCGGGCAAAACCAGGGCACTTTGGGTTATGGGACGCTCGGCTTCTCGGAAGGGTGGCGATTGCTTGTTGGCAGGGCGGGCCTGCCCGATTACACTATGTCACTATGACTCTTGCGATTGAGACGAGGGGATTGAGCCGGCGGTTCGGCGAGGTGATCGCTGTGGATGAGCTTGATCTGCGCGTGGAGAAGGGGACCTTCTACGGATTTCTCGGCCCCAACGGCGCGGGCAAGTCCACCACGATCAAGATGCTCACCGGTCTGCTGGCCCCCAGCGGCGGGATGATGCGGATTCTGGATCAGGACCTGTCCGACCGCGAGGGGGCTCGCGAGATCAAGCGGCGGATCGGCGTCGTGCCCGAGCAGCTTGGGCTCTTCGACAACCTGACCGGCCGGGAGTACCTGACCTTCGTCGGCCGGATGTACCGGCTGCCGCTGGCGACCGTCCGCGAGCGATGCGGGGAACTCCTCGAGATGATGGGCCTGGCCGGCGAGGAGCGCAAGCTCACGATGGAGTACTCGCACGGCATGAAGAAGAAGCTCGCCCTGGCCGCGGCGCTGATCGCCAGTCCCGACGTTCTGTTCCTGGACGAGCCGTTCGAGGGCGTCGACGCGGTGGCCTCGCGGGTCCTGCGGGACATGCTCGGACGCTGCGTGCAGCGGGGCGCGACGATCTTCCTGACCTCCCACGTCCTGGAGATCGTCGAGAGACTCTGCTCGGCCGTCGGCATCATCGCCCAGGGCAAACTCGTCTATCAGGGCACGATGGCGGAGATCCGCCAAAGCGGCTCGCTGGAGGACCGGTTCATCGCGGCCGTGGGAATGGGGCGGATCGAGCGGCAGACGCTGAGCTGGCTGGAGAGCTGAATGCACTGGAGCCAGATCCAGACGATTCTGTGGTTGCGCTGGCGGCTGACGCGGAACCAGTGGGCCCGCGGCGGACGGGTGAGCGTCGCGATCAGCTTCGTCGTCATGGCTCTGCTCCTGGTGATCGGCGTCGGCGGAGGCGTCGCAGGCCTGCTGGCCGGCGTCCTGGGACTGAAAGGGGGCGCCCCGCCGGTCCTGCTGGCCGTGTACGACGGCCTGACGATCCTGTTCCTGCTCTTTTGGTGCATCGGGATCCTCTCGACGATCCAGCGGTCCGAATCCGTCGATATCGGCAAGCTCCTGCACCTGCCGGTCTCGCTCAAGAGCGTATTCCTGGTGAACTACCTCGCGTCGCACGTCACGCTGAGCATCATCGTGTTCCTCCCGGCGATGCTGTTCCTGGCGGTGGGGCTGGCCCTGGGTGGGCACGTGGCGATGCTCCTGATGGTCCCGCTGGTCCTGGGCTTTCTGTTCGCGGTCACGGCGTGGACGTACCATCTTCGCGGCTGGCTGGTGATCCTCATGAGGAACCCTCGCCGCTATCGGGCGGTGGTCGCCATCGTCACGATGTCCTTCGTGTTGCTCTGTCAGCTCCCGAATCTTTTCAACTTCACGTTTCTTCAGGGGCGTCACGCCAGGGCGCGGACTCCGGCCCAGACCGAGGCTCAGACTCAGGCCGAGGGCGAACAGCGGCCCGACGCCGGCATTCCGCGTGTGGTTCTTCTGGTGCACAAACTGGTTCCGCCGCTCTGGGTCGGACAAGGGGCGATGTCCTTGAGGGAAGGCCATCCCGCTCCGGCGGCTCTGGCCGCCTTGGCCTTGTTCGGCGTCGGCGCGCTGGGCCTGTCTCGGGCCTACCGCTCGACCGTGCGGTTCTACGAGGGAAGGACGGTGCAGAAGAAGGCCCGGGCGGAACGTTCGGCGCCTCGCAAGGCCGCGGCGCCGGCTGGGGGATGCCTGTTGGAACGCAGGGTGCCGGGTCTGCCGCAGGACGCCGCGACGGTGATGCTGGCCTCGCTGCAATCGCTCCGAAGGGCGACCGAGGTCAAGATGGCACTGGCCTACAACGTGGTCATGATCATCGTCTTCGCGGGCACCGCGATGCTCTCCCATTCGCGTGACTACGGCTTTCGTATGCAGCTCTTCTACGCGACCGGAATGGCGTTGCTGCCGTTCCTGGGCATGCTCTACCTGATGACCAACCAGTTCGGCCTGGATCGCTCGGCGTTCCGCACGCTGGTGTTGTCGCCGATGTCCAGGGCGCACATCCTGCTGGGCAAGAACCTGGCCTTGCTGCCTACGGCCCTGGCTTTGGGCTTGGTGTATCTGGCCCTGGCGGCGCTGGGGTTTCGGCTCGGCGCGGTGATCATCCTGGCGGCGGTGGTGCAACTGGTCGCGGCGTTCTTTCTCGCCAACATCCTGGGCAACGTGGTTTCCTCCCTGCTGCCGTTTCGGATTCGCGAGGGCTCGCTCGGTCAGACCAAGGTCGGCGCGGGCAGGGCGCTGCTCAGCTTCCTGGCGCATCTGATCTGCATGGCGATTCTGTCGCTTCTGTTCCTGCCCGCCCTGGTCGTCTTCCTGGCGTTCGGGCCCGAAGGGCTCGTCGCGCAACTGGCGTATATGTTCCTTTCGATCGTGGAGTTGGCGATCATCGTCACGGTCTACTCGCTGAGCCTCTTCGGCCTGGGCGAACTCCTTCAAAGCCGGGAGAAAGAGATCCTCCGGATCGTCACGCAAGAGGTCGAGTAGCGTCGCGGCTCGACTACAGCACGAGCGTTCCGATCACCCATAGCGTGACCGCGGCGGTGCAGCCCTGGACGAGCGTGCCCAGCGTCTGGAGGCGGTAGCCTTCCTTGATGCTCATTTTCGAGAAGCCGGTGACGACCCAGAAGTAGCTGTCGTTGACGTGGCTGACGACCATGGAGCCGGCGCCGATGGAGACCACCGCCAGAGCCCGGCCGGTGGAACTGTCCAGGTGAAGCGATTCGAGCAGGGGGGCCATGATCCCGGCGGTTGTGATGATCGCCACGGTGGAGGAGCCCTGCGCCGTCTTGAGAGCGGCCGCGACCGCGAACGGCAGGAGCATGCTCAGGCTCGTGCTCTCGCCCAGGTGGGCGGTGATGAAATTCCCGATGCCGGAACCTTGAAGGACCTTGGCGAAGGCGCCGCCGCTGCCGGTGATGATGATGATCGTGGCCGCCGCGAGCACGGCCTCGCCCACCCAGCCTGAGGTCGAGAGCATCTCTCTCGTGAGCCTGGCCGGCAGGAGGAACGCCAGAAAGACACCGATCAGCAAGGCGACCACCGGATGCCCGATGAAGCTCGCCAGATGGGGCAGGCCGCCCTTGCCCAGCGGAGAATCCGGCAGATCCGCAAGAGACTTCAGGACGATCAGGACGATCGGCACCAGGATCGGGAGGATGGATTTGAGGGCCGATGGTCGGCGCGCATCCATGACCGGCTCAGGCGAGGCTGCATCTGCGGCGCCTGATGTGACCGGTATGCGACGCGTCGCGATCAGGGCGAAGAGCCATCCGGCGACAAACGCCACGAGGCTCACGAGCAGGCCCCAAAGAATGACCAGGCCCAGATCGGCCTTCAGAAAGCCGGCGGCCGCGATCGGGCCGGGAGTCGGCGGGACCATCGTGTGCGTGGCGTAAAGACCCAGGCTCATCGCGATCGCACTGGCGGCCAGGGGCACTCCGGCCCGTCGGGACATCGCCTTGGCCAGCGGCGACAGGACGACGAACCCGGAATCGCAGAAAACCGGAATGCTGACGATGTAGCCGATCAGGCCCATCGCCAGAGGGACGTTCTTCTGGCCGACGGCGCGGATCGTGCGTTCGGCCAGCGAGAAGGCGCCGCCGGACTTTTCGAGGAATGTGCCGATGATCGAGCCGGCCAGGATCACGATGCCGATGGCGCCGATCGTGTCGCCGAAGCCGCCGTTGACCGCCTTGACGACTTCGGCCAGGGACATCCTGCCCGAGGCGACGCCGTAGCCGAGCGCCGCCAGCAGCAGGGCCAGGAACGGATGGAGCTTGAGCCGGGTGGTGGTCAGGACGATGAAGACGATCGCCAATCCGAGCAGAGCCAGGAGCCACATAGGTCTTGTCTGTTCCTTTCCAAAGGTTGTCGCCATTCTACAGCCGTCTCCACCCCTGACAAACAGATTTCGGAGGGATGTTGAACCGCTCGCTCGCAGGTCGCGTACGTATCTGGACATTGAATCCCGGACCGGCTTGGGGGGGAAGCCGGGCGGGCAGGCAGTTGATAGACCGGAGTCAGGAGAAGGAGAAGACCATGGCCAAGATCGGGCTCTTTTACGGCAGTACGACGGGAAACACAGTCAAGGCCGCGGAGTTGATCCGCAATGAGTTCGGCGCCGACATGGTCGACATGGTCGACGTCGGGGGCAAGTCTGCGGACGAGCTGAAGAAATACGACACCCTGATCCTGGGCACCTCGACCTGGCATTGGGGCGGATTGCAGGACGAGTGGGCTTTGTTCGAGGACAATCTGACAGGGGACACCCTCGAGGGCAAGAACGTCGCGTTCTTCGGCCTGGGCGATCAGAAGCGATATCCCGATCACTTCGCCGACGGCATGGGCCTGCTGTACGAGAAGGTCAAAGCCTTTGGCGTGAAGGTCGTCGGGATGTGTCCCAAGCGGGACTACAAGTTCGAGGCGTCGGCCGCGGAACTGGGCGATCGCCTGGTCGGTCTGGCCCTGGACGAGGACAACGAGCCGCAGAAGACCGCGGAGCGCATCAACAAGTGGGTTCGGCAGCTCAAGAAGGAACTTGGCGTCGAATGACGGTCATCCGTTGGGACCGGGTTCGGCGGGTCGGACGGATGCCGTGGGCTGGGAGGGAGGAGCCTGGCCCGCGGCGTCGCTCCAGACCCGCAACTCGGTGACCTCCACTTCGGCGTTCATTGACGTAGAGGGGGTTTCTCCCCAGGACAGCCCGGTGCGACACACGATATGCCGCGTTGAGCCGGGCAGGATAGGGCCTTTCCAGCCGCCTTCGGCGGCTACGGGAGTGGCCGCCCATTCCTGGGATTCGCCCAGAAGACGCTGGTTGTCGTCGAGGAGTGTGACCCGAAGCGACAGGAGCGAGACGACGGAATCGCCGTTGTTGACGATCTCGATTTCTGTACAGATCGGTCCGTATTCATCCGGCTGCGAGACGGCCTTGGCGGTGATCGTCAGTTCGCGCGTGTATCGCGGGTCCCTGCGGTCGTTGAGCATGTCCGAAAGGGCCGGCGGCAGGGATTTGGTGAACTCCGGCAGTCCCAGGATCGCCCCTTTGGCCACCGCGAGAACCTGATCCGATTTTTCGCTGGCCAGGTGAACGACGTAGAGGGTCACCACGGCGCCGCTGATCAACAGCGTGATGACGATCGCGCTGAGGCCCATGGCGAGGCTCGACAGAAACGTATGCCGGCGAAACGTGATGTAAGAAGGCTGGTTCATCGTTGTACACTCCCAAAAAGCGCCGTGACCATCCGGTTCATTTCCTCAGTCGCATGAAAAGGCGGAACATTTCACAAGATTCTGCAGTTCCGGGGCAACGTACGGCGATTGGGCCCGTCCCATCGCTTGCCTTTTGCCGGCCGGGAGGATATGCTCATAAGAGAGTCGGCCGTCGGATCGGTCCGGCGGCTTAGAAGCCGTGTCCGGCGTCAGGATGGTGACGAAATGCCAAACTCGCTGATTCCCCTGGGTTTTCTTCATGCCGCGTGTTTTGTCTCGGCCCTCGTCGCACCGACGATCTCGGCGGCGAACATCGTTCGCGAGGCGGTCGACAAAGCGTCGGTGGGCCAGTATCGCATGTACGAGGTGGATATTCAGAACATGGGGTTGGGGCGCTACGGAGGCCAGGAGTACAACCAGGGATATCGCAATCGCGACGGCTGGGCCGCAGGTGTCGCCCTTTTCAACCCGGCATGGACCGACGGCGGGACCCCGGGCAACCGAGAGGCTCGTCTCTACCTGTTGGACCAGCTCACGGCCATGGGCTTGAGCGTCCAGGTCCAGGGCACCTACCGCAACGTGGTGGCGGAGTTGAAGGGCTCCGAGCGGCCGGGGGATATCTACATCGTGTCCGCCCACTACGACACGACCTCCGTCGGCGAGCGTCCCGGCGGCGACGACAATGCCTCCGGCGCCGCCGGGGTTCTGGAAGTGGCCCGGGTGCTGGCGCAGTACAATCCCGCCGCAACAGTGCGGTTCATCGGGTTCAACGCGGAGGAGGACTGGATGCTGGGCAGCCAGGACTACGTCAACCGCGTTGTCCTGCCAGGCAAGGAGCGAATTATCGGCGTGCTCAATCTCGACATGATCCTTCGGCCCGGCTGGGACAGCAACCCCAAGGCCCCGATCGATCTGGACATCGAGACCCGCACCACGCCGAACTGTCTGACGTGGGCGGGCGTTTTTATGGACGCCATCGCGGCGTATGTCCCCACGTTGAAGGTGGACCCCGCCTCGCCCAGCGGATTCTACTGGGACGCCGGCGACCAGGGGCCGTTCATCTCAGCGGGGTACCCTGCGCTGATGATCGCGGAGAACACGGCCAGCGAGATCTGGTGGTACGGCTGCAACGCCTACTATCACCAGCCGGGCGACGCCGACGACGGCCCGGCCAACGACCCGCTGGGGGCCAGCGGCGTCATCTACGACTACGATTTCGCCACCGACGTCGTCCGGGCAACCATCGCAACTCTGGCGAAAGAGGCGTCGATCTCGGCCGAATCCAGACCCGGTTTTCTCGAGTACCAATCGATCCTCGGCCGGGGGGCGAGGGATATCGAGCCCTTCGAAATCGACGGCCGGCACTATCTTGCGGTCGCCAACAGTCGGGACGACCTCACGTATGCAGGCGAGGTGGCGACGTACCGGTGGAATGGTGACATCTTTGTCGCAGAACAGTCGATTCCGGCACAGGGGGCCGCGGATTGCGAGTTCTTCACGATCGACGGCACTTTCTATCTGGCCGTGGCCAACGAGCGCAACGACGCGACCTATCGCGTCGATTCGGGACTGTATCAGTGGAACGGAACGGAGTTCGTGTGGCGTCAGGCGATCCCTACCAACGGTGCGACCGACTGCGAGTTCTTCACGATCGGCGACGAACACTATCTGGCTGTCGCCAACAGCCGA
>JAAYVJ010000181.1 GCA_012517265.1 Planctomycetota bacterium
CCCGAGCTGCACGCCTGGGTGACCTCCACGAGCTGGAGCCAGATGGACGCCGCGAACGTCAAGGAAATGCACGGCAACATCTACACCGCCAAAGTCAACGGCATCATCCCTTGGGCCTGCATCCAGCGACCGGCCAAGTGGGTCGGCGGCGATCCGAACCCCGGCACCGCGTTCCGGGTCCATGAGGACGGCTCCTACGAGGTCTTGCGGGGCTACTACTACTTCAAGCAGATCGCCCGGGCCGGGCAGCCGGGCATGGCGGTGGTCAAAACCTTTGCCATGGACTCGGAGGTCGCGGTGATCGGTTTTTCCCGCAATGGGACCAGGAATCCGGACGCCTTCGTGGTCGTCAATCTCGGCGGGGCCAGAAGGGTCGCCGTCAAGGTGACAGGGGCCGGCGGCGACTCGTTCCAGGTCTTCCGCACGACGGACGAAAAGGACCGGTTCGAGCAGGTGGGCAAGGCGACGCTGGACGACGACACGATCGTCTTCGAAGCCCCGGCCCGCTCGGCGACGACGTTCTTCGTTCAGTGAGCAAGGGGGGCTTCACGGGCCGTGCGGAGGCGCTCGTCCTGCGAAAAGGAACGCAGAAGTCCTTGCTGGATCAGAGGTTAGGATTGACGCGATCGAAATGAAGAAGGCCGCGGCGGTGGATCGACTGCGGCCTTTCGGTCATTTAGGATTCGTGTTTCGGATCACCCGCGTCCGCGGGCAGGACATCCCCGCCCGGTCTTGCGTGCACGGCGCGTGAATGCTGTGAAGCGAAATGCGACTGAACAAGCAGGTCAATGATGCAAGTGCTTGCTTGTGCTGGAGTTATGCTCGAAGCGAGGTTCGGCGGCTCAGTGCCGGACGATCCGCTGGGCCTTCCGCATGCGTCGGCGTTCTCTCTCCGAGGGCTTCTCGTAGTAGGCCGTCCGCTTCATGTCGCGAATCAAGCCCTCTTTCTCGCAGAGCTTCTTGAATCGCCGAATCATCTGCTGTACGGACTCGCCTGATCGCATCTTTACTTTGAGCATGTGTACTCCTCAAAAACCCTGTTTCGATCCGAAACACCCACGACTGCAAGGGGCGTCGATGCCCGGTGCAGAGCGGAAAACCCATAGCTTAGCGGGATGCCGGTCCCATTTCAAGTCCTAAAAATGCTCCGCGAGATTTTTCGTGAATTCTGCGGGGCATGGGGTATCCTTCTTCCATAGTGGGTTTTGCAGACCGGTTCGGCGGACGTCGTCGGGGCCGCGAGACTCGTCCGAACCTCGATGTGACATTACGGGATCGTTTTGGGAGGTGCAAGCGTAGTTGGAGAAGCTTCGTGAGACGCTCAGAGTGAAAAAGGAGCGGGCCATTCTCGTGGCCGCCTTGCTGCCCAATCATGGCACATACGACAATCTGGCCGAGCTGACCTCCCTGGCCGAAAGCGCCGGGGCGATCGTCGTCGACCGGTTCAAGCAGAAGATTCGCACGATCAATCCTTCCACCTACATCGGCAAGGGCAAGGCCGACCAACTCGCCGGACGGGTGAAGAAGTACAAGGCCGACGTCATCATCTTCGACAACGACCTCTCGCCGGGCCAGATCCGCGAGTTGGAGACGGTCGCTCAAACCAAGGTGGTGGACCGCAGCGAGCTGATCCTCGACATCTTCGCGACCCGGGCGCAGACCAGGCAGGCCAAGCTGCAGGTGGAGTTGGCGCAGCTTCAGTACACCTATCCGAGGCTGACGCGCATGTGGTCGCACCTGGACACCGTGACCGGCGCGGCCGGCGGGAGCACCGCCGGCGCAGTCGGCGCCATCGGCGTGCGTGGTCCCGGCGAGCAGCAGTTGGAGATCGACCGGCGAATCGTCAGCAAGCGGATTGTCGAACTCAAACGCGAACTCGAAGGCCTCGACCGCCGCAAGCTCCGCGAGATCAAGGGCCGCGAGGATTTCTTCCAGGTCTGCATCGTCGGCTACACCAACGCCGGCAAGAGCACGCTGCTCAACGCGCTGACGGACGCCGGGACGTTCGTCGAGGACCGGCTCTTCGCGACGCTGGACACCAAGACCCGCAAGTGGGTCCCGGCCCGGGGCGTCGAGGTGTTGCTCAGCGACACGGTCGGCTTCGTGCGGGACCTGCCGCACCAGCTCGTCGCGTCGTTCAAGGCCACGCTGGAAGAGGCGGTGTTCGCCGACGTGTTGCTGCACGTGATCGACGTCTCGAATCCCGAGGTCCTCTCGCAGATCGAGTCGGTCAACGGCGTGCTCGCGGAGATCGGCTGCAGCGAGAAGCCCGTCGTGCTGGCGTTCAACAAGGCCGA
>JAAYVJ010000182.1 GCA_012517265.1 Planctomycetota bacterium
CACAGATAGGAACAGGCTCAAGACTGCTCGACACCTTCGCATAATAAACACCTCCTAGAAACAACCGGTCCTCATCTTAGCAGAACGACGGTGCGGAGGCTACCTCTGACCTGATCCCGGCATGGAATCGGACGAGACGCGCTTGAAGTGTGCCCGTAAGGGCATATTGGAGCTGAGTTTCAAGTTTGAAGTGTCAAGTGCGAAGCAAGAGAAGAGAGACATCGCGTCCTCGCCTCTCCGACTTCACACTTCACACTTCCAACTTCTCCGGATAACGCCTTACGGCGTCACTACGAACAGGCTCACTCGATGGGTTCGTCGAAACCGAACAGGCGGATCATGGGCGGCGTGTCCTCCTTTTCGGTGGGCCGGCATTCGCGGGCGCCCGTGGTGAAGTAGATCAGCCGGACGTTGCGGGCTCGCAACTCATCGAGGGTCTGCCCAGACAGGCCGGGCTCCAGGCCGGGCTCGAAAAGGAAGTTCTTCGGGCACAGGTGAGCCCCGCCGCCGACGCTCTGGGAGAAGTAGCCGGTCAGGACGATGGGCTCGGTCGTCAGCCCTTCGATCCGCGTGCTCTCGAACTGCACGGAGGTGGGTGAGTCCCATCCCCAGCCCCAGCGCCAGTAGAACCGTGTGGTCACGGACACGCCGAGATTGGGGTCCGCGAACGAACACTCTTCGACCACGTCCTGCTCCGTCGGCTGCCAGGGTTCGTAGAATGACACTTCTTCGACCGTCGCAGTCGAAACGTCGTTCAGATCGGTTCGGACGGGGTTGCCGTACTCGACGTCGAGATCGATGCGGAACTCATCGAGCGTCACGACGGGATCGGGCACGGCCCCCTGGTACAGCGGGCTCGCGACAAGCCGGTACGCGCGGGGATTGGCCAGATCGGGGAAACGCCAGCCGTCGGCCAAGGCATACGGGCCGGATTCCCACTGGGGCGGCTCATACTGATGCGAGAACCCCGGCAACGAGGCAAGTTCTCCCGCCCATCGACGCACCTGTCCGTCGGCGACATACTCGATCAGCGCGTCTTCGTAGACGCAGGTTCCCAGTCCCTCGGGGTCGAGCCAGACGTTCTTCGGCCGCAACGTCCAACGGGACTTGAGCCGATGATTCGCGAAGACGTTGCCGCCCCGGCCCTGGAGGGTCCAATAGGTCTTCGGCCGACCGAGCAGGAATACGGTTTCGTATCCGTCATCGCTGACCTGCGGGACCTCGCGGATCTGCTTGATCACCAGGCCGCCCCCAGGCGAGGTCTTCTTGAATTCGAAATCCAGGACGACGTCGTCCTTCTGCGTTTCCTCGCAATACCGCCGGGCGGCTGCGACCAGCAGATCGTAGAGCGTCAGGTACTCCGCGTCCCACTCCAGCACGGTGTCCTCGCGAAGCGAGACGAGGCTCGACCGCCGGATGACCGACGCCATCGGTCCGAAGTACCCCGCCTCGACGCGGACCTCCTCCGGAGTGGCGTCCATCGGCGGGTTCGTCACCGAGACGGCGCCCTTCTGCGAGACGAGGTCGGCCGTCCAACCCCCATCGCGCATCCTCTCCAGCGTGGCGACGCCGTTGGCCAGTTCGATCTCATCGGGGAATGAATGGTGCACAAGCAGCGCCATCCCGACCTCGGCCTCGTCCACCCCGTGCTTGAGCCGTTCCAGGAAGGCGTTGTCGTTGTAGAAGCTGGCGAAGACCTTGCGGATGGCCCGAAACACGCCCCGTTCGCTTTTCTCCGCGGAGTCGCACGCGCAGGGCCCGGCCGCGTCGTCGTCCTCGTCGTCGGCCAGGCAGCCGCTGAAGCTGTCGTACAGGCCGGCCCCGGTGAACTGGTCGCTGTCCTCGACGTTCGTCGAACTGCGGAACCGAATGTTGCGGCCCGGATCGAATCCGAACTCATGCAAGGCGTTGAGGACCAAGGCACCCTCCTGGCCGAAATGGGTCGCCTGCGTGTCCTTGAACAGATCCCGAATCGAGGCCAGATCCGCCGAGAGGGCCTTCAGATCGGCCGGCGGATAGGTCGCATAACGAGACAGACGGTCGCGGATCGCCTCGCGGAGCGTCCGATCGCCGGTCGGCTGGCTCAACCGCTGATCCAGAAAGGCATTCCACAAGTCGAAGGAGAACGCCATCGCGGCAGGCGAGTTCCCGGGGAGGGCCCGGCGCAGGACGCCGAAGTTCGAGGCCTTGCCGCCGAAGAACCGGATGTCCGCCGGGGACAGATCGTTCGTGTCCGCCCAAAGCGCCTCTCGCGAGGCCATCGGCCGGATCACCAACGGCGGCGTCTTCTTCAGCGACAGCAGAGAATCCCGCTCCGCCTGACTGAGCGATTCGACGTCATACAGCTTCACCTCGCAGCTCTGCGAAAACTCGTCTTGCGTCACGGCCAGATAGACCCGTTTGCCGATGAGGGATTTCGCCTGTGAGGCGTCGCTCTCCTGGGCCAGATGCGCGAACGGCACCCCCTGCGAGCGGGCCAGAATCGCGACGTGCGAATTCGGCGTCGAAGCCGTCAGCGTGACGATTCCCGCCACGGAGGGGACCTCCGCCGGGACGCCGTCGGTCAGGAGAATGTCGTCGCAGGTCAGATCGCCCGCCACATACGCAGACTGAATCTCCCCGCCTGGAACGAACTTCAGCGTGCCCACAGTCCACCCCTGCGAGTAGCTCGCGTTGCCCCGGGTCCACTGGGCGGTCGAACCGACCGGGACGCCCTGGGCCTCGAACCATGCGCGGTTCTGCTGGGCGACCGGGTACTGCTCGTACGTCGGGAAGTAGCAGGCCTTCACATTCGGGTCCGCAATCACCGAGGCCCTGACCTGGTTGAACAGGCGAACCGTCTCTTCCCGCGTGTAGGGGTCGGTGCGGGCCAGTTGAATCCCATACTCGTGGATCGGCGGGTCCGCCCAGGGCGGGAGGATGACGGCGCCGAGCACCGCCTGTTGACCGGCACAGTGAAGCGTGACGGCGTCGAATTCCTCCAGGCTCATGCCGAGAAAGGGCTCCAGGTTCTCCAGGGCGAATTCGAAGTGATATTCGTACCGGGAGGAATCCTGGAAGTAGACGAGATTCGGATCGCAGCCGGCCTTGATGAGGATCGTGAACTTCACATAGGCGGGCGAAGTCCAGCTCTGGAAAGGGTCGTCAGGAACAACGATCTCGTTTTTCCAAGGGAGACTTGCCTCTTGCGCCGTCGCCAACCCCGACAGGGCCAGCGTCAACAGAACCCCGGACACCCAGAACCTCATAGAATCACACTCTCCTCAACGGCCTTCCGGCATACTCCTTCCGCCAACCTGTACATTCCGTCAGTATTGTACCCGAAAACCGGCGTCCGATCAACGCCCGGAGCAACAGGAAAGGGCTGCGAATCCCCAGGTCCGCAGCCCTTCGATTGGCTGGATTCCGTCTCACGACGCTCGATGCGTCGCGATGCCGCTACCTCGCTACAGGCAGAACCCCAAACGCGGAGCCAGAATCAGCAGAATAGCGGACGATTGATTGCCGCCCTGGTCGGTCGCGGTGACGGTGACCTTGTAGATCCGGCCGAGACCCGGGATTCTCCGTTCCGCCCGCAGCCGCATCTGGATCACGTCGCACTGATTGTTGATCGAGTCGATGTAGTAGTCCGTCTGGCCGGGAGCCGGCGGCCGGGTGCTCTCGACGGTGACGCTCAGCGTCGTCGGTCCGCCGCCGCGATCGCAGGCGTTGGCCCAAATCGTGACGGGTTTGAGCTGGCCGTCCGGCGGCAGAAGGATAATCCGGCTGGGAATCGGGCACAGCGTCGGGGCCCGCGTATCCTGGACATCCACGCTGGCCGTGGCGGACACCGCCTCGTTGACCCCGTCGCTGACCACCAGCGTCACCTCGTTGAGTCCCAGCGGGAAGCGGGAGTCGCCCGCCGCGATGGCCAAGTCGGGAATCGCCACCTCGGCGCCGCCGGCCGGGGTGTCCACCGAGCCGGAATCGAGCACGACGCCATCCTTGACCCATTCGTAGGTCAGGGTGTCGCCGTCGAAGTCGGACACTTCGGCTGCGATGATGATCGCATCCATGTAGAACTCCACGGCCTGCGTGGTCGGAGCGGGTTGTGCCTGCGGCGGCGTGTTGGAGACCGTCAGAGTCATCGTGTCGGAGACGGTGAACGCGCCATCGGTGACCTCCAGGGTCAGCGTGTGGGTTCCGATGGAGAAGGCCGGCACGGGCGCCGCCAGGCTCAGGGTCGCCGCATCTTCCGCGCCCACCGCGGCCCAATCCTGGAGAACGACGTCCCCTTCGAGCCACCGATAGGTCAAAGCCTGCGGCCCAGGATGCGGATCGGTTGCGGTGCCTGCGATCGTCGTGACGCTCTGGGCGGAGGTGAAGATCGCCACGTCGGGACCCGCCTCGGCCACCGGCGTCGGAAGCTGGTACTTGAAGTTGACGCCGAAGTGGTCATAGTCGCTTGCGTTCACCCAGGGATATGTGAACACGGCGCTGCCACGCGACAAAAAGCTCTGCATCCGAATGACGCCGGCCGCCTCGGCGGTGATCGTCGCGGCCTCACGCGGCTGCATGATGAAGGGGTCTAGACTCCCCGCCGGGCTCCAGACGCCGACGACCCACCGCTCATAGTACTCCACCCCGTTGAGCACGTAGGGCACCGGGTCCGGCAGGATCGTGAGGTCCGGGATGTCCACGTAGACGTGATGATCCGCTTCGGTCACCGCGCCGGGTCCGATGTTGGCCTGAGCCATCAGGGTCAAGCCCCCGGTCTTGTTCACGCGCCAGAGGCCCACCGTGTGCGTGCTCGTCAGGCCGTCGTCCCCGTCGTCGAACACGCCCAGGTGCGTGATGGTGATCTCCTGGTCCACGAAAAACCTCCATCCGACGGCCAGTTCACCCGCGGCGTTCACCCAGGTGATGGCCGCGGGGTCCACCGTCGCGGCGGTCTCGGCGTGCGCCCATGCGGCGCAGGCGGACAAGACAGCCAAGATGACGATTGCAGTCGTGCTCTTTTGTGATCTCATTTCTGAATCCTCCCCGATTCACTGTGCGTCCAAGTTGTCCGGTCTCTGGGAACCCTCAGGATCCGAGACCTCGGCAGAGTGCTGTTCGATGTGCTTGCGGTCCCTCCCTACGGCCCCCGCGGCTGCTCGACAAACAGGCTCCTGCACATACGGCTCCTCCGAGAGCGGTTCGTTGCCGGAGACTCTTCCTGAGGTGAACCCTCACCATGACGCCTCACGCTCCCGACTATAGGTCCGAAGACGATGGTTGTCAACCATTATCGGTCTCGATGTAGGATTTTCTTTATCGAATCTCGCGAACATCCCTGGGTTGGTGACAACCGGACCGGACAGGGTCGTCCGGTGTCACCCTCTTCCGCCATGGGCGTGACAGAGAGGGACCGGAACCAGCGCGGAGTGCCGCCGCGGCGACGAAGTCGCTCGGACGACGGATGGAAGTTCCGGATTCGCGTAGGGACGGACCGCCGTCACGCGCCGCCGGGCGTGCCGCCCGGCTGATCGCTCGGACGCCAGACGTTCGGATCGCCCAGGGCGTTGGGGTCCGTGGCCGCAGGGTCGGTGACAGTCAAAGAGAAACCCGCGCCGTCGGTGGCCTTGTACCAGTCGTCCTCGAACCGGAAGTCGTGAATGACCGTCCCGGCGGCGTCTCGCAACTCGATCCGCTCGCCTGCGTTGCTCAGGCTGCCATCGTACTGGCCGACCACCGGCAGGCCGCTCGAATAACGTCTCGCAAATGCCGAACGGTCCCTGACCACCAGGCAATAGCCGCCCGGGGCGAGTCTCACGCTCGGAAACGTGAAGTCGATGCCGTTGCTGAATCGGACCAGATTCAGGTTGATGGCCTCTGCTCCGACGTTGGTCAGCTCGATGAACTCCGCGTTCGGATCGTCGGGACTGCCCGTCTCGGCCGGATGGTACATGATCTCGCTGATCCGCAGGCTCTCAGCGACCGGCCCGACGGCGAAGACCGTCTCGTGCAAAGCGCTCCAGATCGTGCCGCTCAGGACGCGGGCCTTGACCTGCACGCTGGCCTCCAGCGTCAGAGGGTTGGCGTACGCCAGCGCCGCAGCCGAGACCCCGCTGGGCGTTCCGACCGCCCCCTTGCGCGCGGTCAACGTGACCGCAATGAGAAAGTCCGAACTGGTGGTCGAGTCGTTGAGCCCGTGGATGGCCAGGATGTTCCGGCCGGCTCGCAGCGCAGGGACGAACTCGGCCATCGGAATCGACTCGAACGCGGTCGCGTCCAGATCCGAATGGCCGGCGCTGGCCCGCGAGTTCCAGGCGGGCTCGCCAGCGGCGTTCCTCCGCGCAACTTCCACGCCGTTGATGTAGGCGACGAACCCGTCGTCGTATCGGGCGTCGAGCACGAGGTTCGTGATCGAGCCCAACTGGCCCGCCGGAACGTCGAAGGGGATCCGAATGAGACAGCTCCCGTTCTTGCCATACATGCCGGCCTGGACGTCGATCGAGAAGTACGGCTCGTATCCCGTGCTCCGCTCGTAGCCCACGCCGCCGGCGCCGCCGGTCCAGGCCGAGTCGTCGAAGTCGGCCCCGCCCCGCCAGGCTTCGTCCACCGGCGAGGTGGGCACCAGAACCTTCTTGGCGGCGTTCTCCGCCACCAGCGTGAGGTCCTCGCTGACGACCGACACGCCGGGGACGCGAGGATCGGTCCCGTCGAGCGTGTACCAGATCATGCCGCCAGCGGTGGACTTGGTCATGCCCAGCGAAGCCTGCGTAGGCACTGCTCCGCCGTGCCGGTCCTTGCCGTTGATCTGGAAGACGGGGGCCTCGACCGACGGATACCAGCCTCTGGAACGCAACTGGCCCAGAACGGTCTCGGTCCGGCCGGAGAAGTACTGCGTGACGATCCGATTGACTTCGGCCTCCCAGTCTCGGCGCGTGTACGGCTGCGCGGGTCGCTTCACGTCGCCCCATCGGGCGGATTCCCCCACGATCGCGCCGGACATTTCATCGGCTCGGGCCATGTAGCGTTCGCTGGTCTTCTGACGAGTCAGGGCGCCGTCGTTATAGAACTGGCGGTAGATCCGGTCGGCCAGCAGGACTCGGAAATCGGCGTTGGCCGAGAGCCGGTCCATCAGGTAGTGGGGGTTCACCACCCCCACCACGTTCACGCGATTGTCGTTGGGATACTCCAGAGCCCATTCCGTGTCCCAAGGTATGATGACGAAGGGCCCGGCGGGCTCCCGCTCCCGGATCACGTAGAAATTGCGGGGCGTGCGGGAATCGCCCAGAAACACCGGCGCGTCCCGACTTCCCACGTAGTAGATCATCAACATGTAGTCGATCATTGTCGGGACGTCGATGTACGCCTGGATGTCCCGGTAGGCCTGGGCGGAGGACAGGTTGCCCGCCGCCAGGGTAAACAGGGCATCCCACGCGTTCAGGCCCGACTGGCCGCCGGCGACGACGTCCATCGTGGTGCTGCTCCCGGTGCCGCTGGGGGCCTCCAGAATGTCGTAGTTCTCTTCTTTTCCGCCCAGGTAGTCGGCCGCGAAGTCCTCCGTCGGACGCTCGGTCAGGATGTACATGCCCCAGTACAGGCCGTTGATGTACACCTGCACCGGCCTGCCGTGAGGGGCGAGCCGTCCCATGTCCCGCACGGTGTCCCTTGCGAACGCGTCCCGCAGGTAGTCGGCGCTTCGAGCCCCGCTCATGCCGCTGTCGCCCGTCCACGAGTAGTTCCAGATGGAGCGAAGGGCCAGCGTGTCGAACGACCGGACGTCGCTGTCCGAAAAGAGCGGGAACTCCAGCCGGGACCGGCCGTATTCGGCCCGGAAGTTCAGGCGAAAGGCGTTCTTCGGATTGCCGCTGCGGCTGTAGGGCCCGCCGTGGATGCGGAGCCCTGCGTTGATGCAGAAAGTCGGGCCGCTGTTCGGATCGATCCACTCGATGGACGCGGGCCGCTCCGACTGAATGCCGCTCGTCGTGGGATTGGCGTAGATCCCGGTGCCTTCGAAGAAATCGCTGTTGGCGATCGCGATGGAAATGGAGGGAGTCGACTTCAGATCGTCGCGAATCTCATCGCGATACTCCGGATCGTCCACGACGCGGGAATCCATGGCGTAGTCCGCCGTCCGGCCGCCCCAACTGGCGGGGAACCCCTCCGGCTGCGAGGGCTGGCGAATGACCTGGTTGAGGAAGATGTAGCTGTTCGCGACCGTCTGGGAGGACAGCCAGCCGGTCTTGGCCGCGCCGGCGCGCACGCAGGTGGTCCGCGTGATGGAGATGGGGCCCGTGTACTTCGTGCCCGACATGCCGCGGGCGCCCGGGACGAGAGGATCGCGCCCGTCCAGCGAATAATAGATCGTGGCGCCTTCGGTTTCCGTCGTCAGTTCCACAGTGAAACCGTTGTCGTAGAATCCCCGGGGATGGGAGAACTGCACATCGGCAACGACGCCGGCGGTAACGCCGAGATTGGCCTCCCCCGGCGTGGGCAGGACCATGAGCATCAGATCATCGCCGCCGTCCGGATACCGGCCATAGGACACATTCTGAGCCTGCGGGCCGAACGCGATGCGATCCAGCCTCGTGACGCCATCGGAATCGAACAGAGCGATCTCGTCGCCTTCGGCGCTGAGACTGAAATTCGCGTGCAGTCCCGGATCGTCCGTACCATCGGCCCAAATCACCAGGAACCCCTTGGCGGGGATCGTCGTCAAGCCGGGATTGCCCGCCGGGATCTTCCACTGGCGAGGCTCGGAGGCGTCGTCCGTCAGATACAGACCACCCACATCCACGGACGAATCCCCGGCGTTGTACAGTTCGATCCAGTCGTCGAACCGCCCCTGCGGATCCGCGACGGACGAAAGGTTGGAAGCCATCGCCTCGTTGATGACCACCGAGGCGCCCGTCGCCGGACACGAGGCGTGGAGGAGAAAGCCGAGGCAACCAAAGAAGAACACGGACAGGTGAACCGACCTTCGGGACCCTCTGATCTCCATTGCTTTTCCTCACTCCAACACCGAACCAAAACATGGCCGCCGTGACGGCAGGGCTGCCGAATCGCCATTCATATCATTTTAGCACAGCGAAGGGCCGATACCAACGATATCCTCTGAAGATTCCGCGGCGTGGTGCGTCTGTCCGTGTGAAGACGCGGGCGACGCGTGCGTTTTCTTGCCGCCCCGGGTAGAATGGCTTGGATTGGAGCCGCATGACTCCGAGAGGACGGTCGTAGATGTTCATTCTGGTGCCCTACGAGGTGGATGTCCCGCAGGACCGATGGCCGGTGGTCAACTGGCTGATCATCCTGGTGACGATCTGCGTCTTCGTCTTGCAGGTGCCGGACCTGGCCAAGACCTACGGCGAGGCGAACCTGTCGATCCTGGCCCTTTCGAAGTTGCTCCCGGATTTCGGAACGACCGGGATCACCGGCTCCCTGATGCTCCACGGCTGGGGGCTCCAAGGGCTCCTCGGATACATGTGGCTGCACGGCGGCATCTTCCACCTGCTGGGCAACATGCTCTTTCTCTGGCTCTTCGGCAACGCGGTTTGCGCCAAGGTCGGCAACCTCCGCTACCTGTTGCTGTACATCCTCCTGGGCGCGATGGCCGGCGTCGCCCACTTGCTGTTCTCCGGCGGCGACGCCCTGGGCGCCAGCGGCGCGATCAACGGCGTCGTGGGCATGTACCTGGTGCTGTTCTACGAGAACGAGATCACGTGCTTGTTCGCATTCTGGTTCATCCTGCCCTACGTGCGCACCTTCTCGGCCAGCAGCATCTGGTTGATCCTCCTGTGGCTGCTCTGGGACGTCCTCGGGGCAGCCGGCGGCAGTCGCGAACACGTCGCCTACTTCGCACATCTGGGCGGCTTCGCCTCCGGGTTCGCCATCACGATGTTGATGTGCTACAAGGGCTGGATCACGATGGAGCGGTATGAGGAGTCGCTGTTGCAGGCGTGGCGTCGATGGCGACATCCCGAACAGGCCGATCCGCTGGACGCCGTCCGCGCGGGGCTCGGCCTGCCTGCCGCCAATGCCGAGGAAGCTCCGCCTGCGGAAAGGCCGGCTCCCGAGCCGATCCCCCTGCCCGAGGTCAAGGCATCCGGCCCAAGACGCGCCCCGACCGCGGGCGACGCAATTCGCACGGCCTGCGGATGCGGCAAGGACGTCACCGTGCCGCGACAGTACGCCGGCAGGACTATCCACTGCTCGGCCTGCGGGCGGCGAATCGTGATTCCGCAGAAAAGCGACTTCTTCGGCCCGCCCGCGAAACCCGAACACGCCAGGCCGGCGCTCCGGCCGCAGAAGGACGCGGCCGTCGTTCGCTTCACGTGCGCTTGCGGCAGGAAGATCAAGGCGCCCGCCCGCCACGCAGGAAAGATCGGCAAGTGCCCTCAGTGCGGCTCGCAGGTGAGAATCCCGCGGGCCGCCCCGTGAGCACCTCGGCTACTGGGAACCGAACCGGCGTGCGAGCCAATCCACGACCCACCGCTCGGCCTGCTCACAAGTCGCCACCTCGCCTTCGAGCTGGGCGGTGTACAGTTCTTCCGCCAACTGCCCCAGACCGGGGCCTGGCGCTGCCCCCAGACGCATCAAGTCGTGGCCGTTCAGAATCGGCTTGGGCTTGACGTCCACGTCGCCGAGATCCCGAATCCACCGGCGAAGCTTGCCCAGCCGGGACAGCCCTTGCCTCGACGCCGCGGCCTTCTGCATCGCCCGCTCCAGCTCGTACAGATCCCAGAAGTACGGCTCGGCCAGGAATCTCTTGAGTTGCGCCAGCGGCATGGCCGGATCGAGCAACTCGGTGCGGTGGGCGAGAAGGAACTCCACGTGCCGCACGTGCTTGTTGCTGAGCTTGAGAGGTTCGCATCGCTCCATGGCGAACTCCAGGGGACACCCCGAGAAGAACGCCGCCAGAGCCAGGGGAAAACTCACGGTCCTTCGCAAGTGGCCCAGCACGGCGACCGCCTCTACCGCCGGCTCGTCGTCGAAACCCGGGAAGATCGCCCTGGCCAGTCGCGTTTCGATCAGCATCGCCGCTCCCCGGGCGCGATTGGGATGGGCGAGGATTCCATCGAGTTCGGCTGCGATTCGCTCGCCGCTGATCCGCGAGATCTTCGCCGCATTGCGGCCGATCGCCGCATAGGTCCTCGGCTCGATGGCGAATCCCAGCCGGGTCGAGAACCGCACGGCTCGAAGCATCCGCAGGTAGTCCTCGCCGAAGCGTTCCTCCGGCTCGCCGATCGTGCGAATGACCCGTTTGGCCAGATCCGCCTGACCCTCGACGTAATCGATGACCTGCTCGGCCATCGGATCATAAAACATGCCGTTGATCGTGAAATCGCGACGGCTTGCGTCCTCGGCGGGCGTGGTGAACCGCACCTGCGTCGGATGGCGGCCGTCCTCATACCCGGCCTCCGACCGGAACGTCGCCACCTCCACCTGCTGATTGTGGATCAGAACGATGACCACGCCGAACTTGGCCCCGACCTTGAGCGTGCGGGGAAACAGCCGCATCACGTCCGCCGGCTGCGCGTTCGTCGCGACGTCGTAGTCCTTGGCCGGATGGCCCAGCAGCATGTCGCGGACGCAGCCGCCGGCCAGCAGGGCCTGGAAGCCGTGCTGCTGGAGTCGCTGAATCACTTCAATCGCCGCGCGCTTGTTGCTCATCGCCGTAGACCCGACGCCCATTATTCAGGAACCGGCCGCCTGTAATAGAACGACGGACATGGTGCCCCAGTCCCTGCGGTCCGCCGCGTGAAACGTCCCGTACTGATCCAGGGGCCGGTTGGCCCGCTCGGTTCGAACGACCACCACGCCGCGAGGAACCACCTGATTCTGAAGGATTTGGAGCAGGTCGGCCAGCGCCGAGCCGGGCCCCACCTCCTTCGTCATCGCGTACGGCGGATCGACGAAGACCAGATCATAGCGCTCCCCGCCGGGGCCGAGCGGCGCGCCGACCCGAAAGGCGCTGGCCCGAACCACGCGGGACTGCCGCTCGAACGCGGCCTTGGCGATGTTCTTTTCGAGGGCGTCCGCGATCTCCTGGCTCTTCTCGACGAAAGTCACGGAGGCCGCGCCCCGGCTGATCGCCTCCAGTCCGAGCGAGCCCACCCCGCAGAACAGGTCCGCGGCCCTGGCCCCGGCCAGCAGGTCGTAGTTCTGCAGGATCATGAACAGGGATTCCTTGACCCGGTCCGTGATCGGCCGGGTTTCCCGCGTGTCGGGGATCAGCAGCTTCATTCCTCGCCTGGCGCCGGCTATGATCCGCATGGCTGGTCAGTCCGCCCAGTAATCGATGACCATCACGTCGCCCAGGACGGGCTTGAGCATCTCGCCGAACGCCACGTGAGCCGGGTGCTTGGCGTACGCGTCCCGATCCGCCTCGCTCAGGAAGCTGACCAGGAAGCAGTGCGTGAACCCTTTCTGGAGGTTCTCCACGCTGACGTCGGTGCCCCATTCGAATCCATAGATCCGGTCGATCTTGCTGGGCAGCGCATTGAAGGCGTTCTCGATCTTGCGGATCTCCTCGGCGCCGGTCCCTTCCTTGAACTGGAACAGGACCACGTGCCGGAGCACTCGTGCGGGCGCTTTCGCCTCGACCACTCGCGTGCATGTCGCACCCGAGGGTTCGTCGCAAACCCGCTGGGTCTCGTGGACGCTGATGCAGCCGCCCAACAGGACTACCGTGGCCGCAAGAGACATCAAATACCGTGCCATCCCGATGCACCTCCCAAAGAAGCTGTCTGTCATTTTCCTGCCCAAACGGGCGGATTGTACCAGGAGAACCCGGGACCGTCCATCGGGAAACGGCAGAGATCGCGACGCCCAAGGCCTTGCGCGTGGGCGAGGTCTCTCCTCTCACTCCTTCGAGACCGCGTGCTCTCGCAGCAGGCTGTAACCGTCCTTGTCGAGAAGAAGGAAGTAGCCCCAGAAAGTCCCGTCCGGCATGGCCGCGCCGACGACCTTGGTGATGTGAATCTCGTGCTTCTCGAAGAGCGTCGCGATGGCGCCGAACGCGGAGTCCAGGGCCCAGGTCTGCTGCGTCGTGAGCTTGGGCCCCTGGATGAGGACGACCGTGCCGTCCTCGCTGCCGGCGATCTTCGCCTCGACGCCGTCCAGGGAGATCCTGAGCGCCGCGCCGGTCCAGAAGCTGCAATTCTGCGTCAGACGATACGGCTTGGAGCAGGACATCCACACGGCGCTGGTGGTCTCGACGCCCTGCATGTAATGGGCGAGCGTCTCGGCCAGCTTCTTCTGCTCGGGCGTCTCGCCGGCGTGCATGTCGATGCCGTCCAGCGCATCCACGCCCAGCCGCTCCTCGAAGAACCGTTCGAGCAGGAACTTCTTGGATTTCTCGATCGCCCGCTCGACCGCCCCGGTCAGGTTGGGATAATCCGGCTCCTGGGCCCACGGCCCGATCACCGGCTCGCGGATCATGCCTTCCTTCCGGCCGGAATCCCACAGGATCTCGTTCTCCGATCGTGCGATCATAAGGCCCCGCACAACGGCGCATCCTTTCGGATCGGATTGGGGCGTGAACCCATAGTAGGTCCGAGCCGTCCCGAAGCCGACCAACTGCAGCAGCATGAGCGCGTCGCAGCCGGTCTGCTGAAACACGCCGCTCAGGTCCCGATCGAAGCAGTCTTTGTCATGAGAAACCTCCTCGGCGGCTTCCAATTCGATCGGTTCGCTGTAAACGACGCACTTGTACCCGGCCTTCTCCAATTCCCTGCGGAAGATCTCCGTGATGTTGGCGAATCGCTCGGCCGTCAGCATGCGGGCGCACCGGGCCTCGCCGGGATCCATGGCGTTGGTGATGATCATGTCGAGCAGACCCTGGTGCCCCTCGCGATACACCCTCCCCTCTTGCGGCAGGCTCGCGATCGCGATGGCGACCTTCGTCTCAGTATGCCCCCAGAACTCCGGAGACACCGGAATCGGCTTCGTGGCGCACCCGGCGGCCAGAACCGCCCAAAGCAGAACGACGACCATTCTATTGGTTCTCATCGTGCGACGCTCCTTCCTGAACCGGACTGAACTTCGCCAGCCCGAGAAAATCCTCCGGCAATTTCGTCAGGATCACGAACTTGCCGGAACCGCCGAACTGGCCGCCCCCGCCGGCATACCCGTAATAATGCGTAATCTCGTTGTCCTGGACGTAGGTCCGGCATTCCCTCGGCTCGTTCCGCGTGACGTAGACGCCGCCCCGCCGGTTGCCGCTGAAGTAGTACTCCCGCTTGGTCGTGAACGGAGCCTCATAGTAGTCGCCGCAAGGGTCCATGTAATAGCATCGATAGACGCCCGGAGCCAGCAGGCAAACGCCACCGGTCCCGGCCGAGTCGGTGAACTCGTACGGCTCGCTCAGCACGAACGTCTTCTCGACAGGCGACAGACGACAATCGCGGGCGATCGGCCCACCGCACCCAGCCAGACATCCAGACAGGAAGACCAGACAGGGAGCCCACAACCGACTGTTCATGAGACAACACCTCGCATTCCCGCATGGCCTCCGCCGGCCGGCTACAGCATCTCTTCAAGGATCTCCGCCGCGTCCTGGACGAGCTTGGGACAGATGTTGCGGAAGAGCCCCTCCTGGGTGGCACGCTGGGTGCCCTCCGGCGTGCTGATGTCGCAGCCGAGCAGGTCCTTGCAGACGACGGTGCGATTGCGTTCCTGGAACTTGACCGTGAACTTGCGGAGAGCGTTGTAGACGTTCTCGCGACCGTCCCGTTGATCGCAGTTGGGCCCGGCGTACTTGAGTCCCAGGACCATGAAGGCCCCGGTGACGGCCCCACAGGTCTGGGCCAGCCGCATCCCGCCGGCAAAGCCCGAGGCCAGTCTCATCCCCTGCTCGGCCGGCAACCCTACCAACGGGCCGTACTGCGACACGATCGCCTGAGAACACGCCGCTCCGCGACAGAAACACTGCACCGCATCATCCACTCTGCTCATCGTCGTCTCCAAGTCAGAATCCCATCCGGTCTCCAGACTCGGCGTGATTCTACGACGTCCCCCACGGCCTGTCCACGCCGGAGTGGCGAAATCGTGCGGCCCCCACCCGGTCCCATCCGGCCCATTCGTCCCATCCGATCCTTCGCACTCATTGACACTCTCGACGTACGCAACTATGATCGGGCCACAACATGGAACAGAAATCCGTCAACATCCTGGGAATCGAAACGAGCTGCGACGAAACCGCCGCGGCCATCGTCGCCGACGGCCGCACCGTCCGCTCATCCGTCGTCGCTTCGCAAACCAAGCTGCACGAGAAATACGGCGGCGTCGTGCCGGAGATCGCCTCCCGGGCGCACATCGAGAAGATCTACCCCGTCATTACCGAAGCCATGGAGCGGGCCGGCGTCGGCAAGGACCAGATCGACGCCGTCGCGGTGGCCAATCAGCCGGGCCTGACCATCGCCCTGGTCGTCGGGGTCACCGCGGCCAAGACCCTCAGCTTCCTGTGGGGCAAGCCCCTGATCGCGATCAACCACCTGCACGCCCACCTGCAATCGGCGATGCTCAGCGAAGAGAGCCTGGAACTGCCGGCGGTGGCGCTGATCGTCTCCGGCGGACACACCTGTCTGTACGAAGCCAAATCCCCGCTGGAGCTTCGCCTGCTGGGCACGACCATCGACGACGCCGCAGGCGAGGCCTTCGACAAGGTCGCCACGATCCTCAAGCTCCCCTATCCCGGCGGGCCGGTCATCGAGCGGATCGGCAAAC
>JAAYVJ010000183.1 GCA_012517265.1 Planctomycetota bacterium
ATTGGCTTCATGGTCTTGTATGGAGGCTTGGCTGATGCCAAAGAGAGGTTTCTGTAGTTTGATTCTGCTGTCGCTTGCGGTGGCCACCTCGCCACGCCCCCTGCAAGCCGCCGTCGCCGGCGGCATTCGGGCTGTCACGCGGCCCAGTGCGGACGTCATGCTCTCGTTCGTTCAGCCCGGGCGGATCGTGTTCCTGCCCTTCAAGGAGGGGGACACGATCAAAGCGGACCAGGTCCTGGTTCGCCAGGACGATGCCGCCGAACAGATCCAACTCGCCCAGCTCAAGGCACAGGCCGAGGACACCACGCAAATCCGGGCCGCGGAGGCTTCGTTGGCGCAGAAGAAGGTCGATCTGGCCAAGCTGGAGAAGGCCGCTGCAAGCAATGCGGCCACCACCCTGGAGGTCGAGCACGCCAGGCTGGACGTGACGATTGCGGAGCTCTCCCTTCAACTCGCCCAGTTCGAGCATGAGCAGGCGATCCGCAAGTACCAGGAACTGGAGGCCCGGATCAAAAACATGCAGATCGCAAGCCCCATCGATGGAAAGATCGAGCAGATCGCCGTCGAGGTGGGCGAATCGGTCAACGCCCTGGCGGACGCGATCCGGGTCGTGCGGACGGACCCATTGTGGATCGACGCCCCGGTGCCTTTGCAGGAGAGGAGCCGCCTGAGCCTGGGGATTCCCGCCCACATTCAGATCGTCGAGGCCGGCCTGGGGGCTGAGACCCTGGAGGGACGCGTGATCTTCGTCGGGACCGTGGCCGACGCCGCCAGCGGGACCCTGCGTGTGCGGATCGAGGTCCCGAACAAGACCGGGCGGCCGGCGGGCGAACATGTCTTGGTCAGCTTCTGAGAGAGCATCATGGCTAGCTACACACGTTCGGCACGCATCGTCCACAGTCTGGGGGTTCTGTCGGCATTCTGCGCGATTACAAGCCTCGTCTGGATCGGCGGCTGCGTCTCCGAGCGAGTCGGCAACGAAAGCCTCGTGACGAACTACCAGCGACAACTGGCCCTGGCGGGCCCGCAGGCACGACACGACGTCAACGCGGCGAGCCCCGAGGAGTCCCTGGATCTCCTGACGCCGGCCCCGACGGACGAGCCCCCGGTTCCCGATCTGGCGATCGCGGCCGATCCCAATACAGGGGAGAAGACCGTGCCCCTGACCCTCGAACAGGCCATCACCTTGTCCCTGGCGAACAGCCCCGAGATCCGGGTCCTGAGCTTCGACCCGGAGATCGCCCGCCAGGGCGTGATCGCGGCCGTGGGCGACTTCGACGCGACGGCCTTCAGCCGGATCAACTACGAGGACCAGGACAGCCCTCAGAACAGCATCTTCGAGGCCGGCCAGGCCGAGACGCGGCTGTTCGAGTCCGGCGTCAAGCAGAAGACCCCCCTGGGCACGGAATGGTCCGCCAGCTACGCGCTGGCTCGGATCTGGGACGACCTGTTCGGGCGGACGCTGCCGACGCGCTACGAGCCGGCCGTGATCTTTGAGATCAAGCAACCCCTGCTCCGCGACGCCTGGGACGAGGTGAACCTGGCGGGCGTCAACATCGCCAAGCTCAACTATGAGGCCTCGCTGCTGGGCTTTCGCGAGCGGGCCGAGGCGGTCTCCAGCGCCGTGACGGTGGCCTACTGGCGGCTGGTCCAGGCCCGCAAGGATCTTCAGGTCCAGCAGCAACTCGTGCAGCAGACGGACGAAACCCTCCGCAAGGTCGAAGGCCGGCGGGACATCGACGCCACGGATGTCCAGATCAAGCAGGCCCAGGCCTACGCTCTCAGTCGTCGCGCCGCGCTGCTGGAGCAACGCAAGCGGGTCGTGGACGTCCAGGACACCCTGGCCCGGCTGATCGCCGACCCGCGGATCAATACGACCAGCGAGCTGCAGATCGCCCCGGCCACGGAGCCCCAGGCCATCGAGGAACTGCCCGAGCTGGCGGCGGCGACCGATCGGGCCCTGGCCACGGCGATGAAGCAGAACCCGCAGGTGCAGCGGGCCCAGCTCGGCGTGGAGGTGGCCCGGATCAACGTCGAGGTGGCTCAGAACCAGAAGATGCCCCGCCTGGACCTGGTGGCCTCGACCAGGGCCCGCGGACTGGCGAGGGATCACATCGAGGCCCACGACCAGATCGAAGGAGTGGACTACACCAGCTACGCCGTGGGCCTGACGTTCGAGTATCCGCTGGGCAATCGCCAGCGAGAGGCCGAATGGATGCGTAGGAAGCTGGAGCGAAGGAAGGCCGTCTCGACCTTGCACAGCACGGCCGACGAGGTCGCGATCTCGGTCAAAGAGAGCGTCCGGCGGGTGCGAACGAGCATCGAAGAGGCCAGGATCCAGCAGGCAGCCGTCGAGGCGGCCGGCGCCCATCTGGCCACGCTGGAGCAGGCCGAGCAGATTCGAGACAAGCTGACGCCGGAATTCCTCCTGGTCAAGCTCCAGGCCCAGGAGACCTACGCCCAATCCCAGCGGGCCCGGACCGCGGCACTGATCGAGCTGAACGTCGCCGCGGCGGAACTGGCTCAGCACACCGGGACGATCCTGGATCTGCGGATGGTGCAGTCCTCGCTGACGACCGTCGTGGACACCGTCTCCGAGCAGAACAAGCCCCCGGAGCCCGAGAAACCCCAGGGACCCCGGACCTTCCCGCCTCGCTCGCCTTCGCTGTAGTGCCTCGCTCGCGTGAGGTCGCCCGTGCTACGAGACGCCTGAGAAGCCGAGGTTCTCATCGAGCCACTGGTCGGCCCGCATGACGGACTTGCGCTGCTGGAGCGCGAGCCGCTCCGCGCGGCGCTGGGCGAGCGCAAACGCGGTGCGGGTCAGACGCGAGGAGACGTCGTCCGATCTGCCTGCGCTTCGGCGATGGAGATGGCCCGTCAGACGCGGCGCGTATCGGCAGACGAACTCGTCCTCCAGAGAGACGATCGCCTGCGCGGTGCCCGGGTCGCCCTGGCGGGCGCAGCGGCCGAAGAGCTGGCGGTCGATCCGGCCGGACTCGTTCCGCTCGGCGGCGATTACGTGCAGGCCGCCCAGCTCCGCTACGCCGCGACCCAGCTTGATGTCGGTCCCCCGGCCGGCCATGTTCGTCGCAACGGTGATCTGGCCGCGTTGGCCCGCCCCGGCGACGATCTGCGCCTCCTCGCGGTGGCGAACGGCGTTGAGGACCTGATGGCTCAGATGCTCCGCGTTGAGCAGTTCGCTCAGATGCTCGCTGTCCCGCACACTTCGCGTGCCGATCAGGATCGGTCGTCCTGTGGCGTGGACGCGGCGGATCTCCTCGACCAGTCTTTGCCACTTCAATTCCTTCGTCGCCAGGACGACATCGGGCAAGACCTTGCGAACGCAGGGCCGGTTCGTGGGGATCACGACGACGGACCGGCCGTAGATCTGCCAGAACTCCGCCGCGGCCTCCTGGGCCGTGCCGGTCATGCCGGCCAGGCGGCCGTAGAGCCGGAAGAACCGCTGGAAGCTGATCCTCGCGTATATGTCCTTGGGGTCGGTGATCTCCAGCCCTTCCTTGGCCTCGATCGCCTGGTGTAGGCCGTCGCGCCAGGAACGATCGGGCATGACGCGGCCGGTGAAGTCGTCCACGATGACGATCTTGCCGTCGCTGACGATGTAGTGCTTGTCCCTGTGGTGCAGTTCCCGCGCGATCAGGGCCTTGGTCACCAGTTCCTCGCGTCGGCGAGCCCCCTGCCAGACGCCGGGCAGGGACGACACCGCCGCCGCCAGGCGATCGCGGCCTTCCGGCGTCAGTTCCACCTCCCTGTACTGCAGGTTAACCGTGTAGTCGGTGGGACTGTTCAGAGCGGCCGCAGCCACGGCCGCCTGGCGGAAGGCCTCCAGTTGCTCGCGGTTGGGGCCGGGCCCCGAGATGATCAGAGGCGTCACCGCCTCGTCCACCAGCACCGAGTCGGCTTCGTCGACGATCGCGAAGGCGAGCCCTCGCTGGACGAGGCGATCCAGCGGAGAGCGGCCGCCCAGGGCCATTCGCCCCAACAGGGCCGAGGCGGCTCCCCGGAGACGGCCCAGGTGGAGCCGGTCCCGCAGGAAATCGGCGGTGATCTCCTTGTTCGTGCCGTAGGTGATGTCGGCCAGATAGGCCTGACGCCGGTCTCTCGGCTCCATCCCCTGCTCGATGAACGAGACTCGAAGGCCCAGGAAGCGGTAGATCCGGCCCATCCACTCGGCGTCTCGCTTGGCCAGGTAATCGTTGACCGTGACGATGTGGCAGCCCCGGCCCCGCCAGCCGGCGACCGTCGCAGGCATCGTGGCCGTCAGGGTCTTGCCCTCGCCGGTCGCCATCTCGACGATGCAGCCCTGCGCCAGCGCCAGGCCGCCGGCCACCTGGACGGCGAAGGGTTTCTCCCCGAGCTGCCGCTCCGCGACCTCCCGGACCAGGGCGAAGGCCCGCTCCAGGTCCTGCGGACCGTCGCGGCCAAGTCGGAAGATCTCCCGCAGTCGGCCGGCCTCCTCCTGGAGCTTGTGGTCGGTCATCTCGGCGAAGGTCTTCTCCAGGGCCAGGACATTCCGGGCCCGACGCAGGACCTGCCTCTGTCGGGGGACCATCCCGGCGAGCAGTCCCGTCCCCCTGTGCCAGAGGGCATCGGCGCCCTGCGGCAAGGGCTTGTCCCGCTCCCACTCGTCGAGCATCCGCCAGGCTGCACTGGACTCCAGGATCATGCTAAATGTGGAACCTCCGCTGGAAGAGTTGCCGGGCCGCATGGCACCACTGGACGAGCAAGGGCTCCGGCGCCATCCGAATCCTCGTGACGACCCGCTGGCCGGTCAGGAGAGCGACGGGGCCCCCGTCGTTGGTCTCCTGCCGCTCGGGCCGAATGCGAACCTCGAAGAACCGTTCGGCGGCCTTCACGTCCTGGCGCGGGCCCGACCGCGTCGGCATGCTCCCGCCCGAGGCGTAGCTGAGGGCCTCGGAGGGAAGCGTGTCCTG
>JAAYVJ010000184.1 GCA_012517265.1 Planctomycetota bacterium
TCTCGGCGTAACGGCCGGCCTTCAGGAAGACCTCGATGCTCCGGTCGCGGACGTACTCGGCGTTCTGGCGGCCGATGGTCTTGACCGTTTCCTCGAAGCTGATGTTCTCATCATGCGTCCCGCGCTCGGCCTTCGTCGAGGGCGTGAAGATCGGTTCGGGGAGCTTCTGGCACTGCTTGAGGCCCGCCGGCAGCTTGATGCCGCAGACCGTGCCGGACTTCTGGTATTCCTTCCAGCCGGAGCCCGCCAGGTACCCGCGGATCACGCACTCGATCGGCAGGACCTGGACCTTCTTGACCAGCATGCTGCGGCCCCTGAACTGGTCGGCCTGCTGGGCGAACGGCTTGGGGAAATCCTTTACGTCGTCCGAGAGGAGGTGGTGCTCGACCTGGCCGCTGAGGAAGTCGAACCAGAATCTGGAGATCTGGGTCAGGACGATGCCCTTGTAGGGAATCCCGTTGGCCATGACGACGTCGAACGCGCTGATCCGGTCGGTGGCGACGATCAGCATCTTGTCGCCCAGATCGTAGACGTCGCGAACCTTACCCCGCATCGGCGTGTAGCCGGGAACGTTGGTCTGTTGAACAGCCTGCATGGCAACTCCTTTCGGATCAGTCTTCAAGCAAAGCCGTATCCTAAGGGGTATGCCTGCGTTCGTCAATCGAAACGAAGCCATCGGCAATCGCGATCGAGAACGTCGCGCCCCGGCCCTGGGCGCTGCGGATCTTCATCCGGCCGCCCATCAGCTCGACGCGCTCGCGGATGCTGAACAACCCGAATCCCTTGGCGGCCCTGAGCGTCTGCGGATCGAAGCCCTGCCCATGATCCGACACGGACACACCCAAGTGTCGCCCCAGCCGGTGCAGCCGGACCCTGGCCTCTTTCACGCCGGCGTGTTTGACCACGTTGAACAGCAGTTCCCGAGTCGCGCGATAAAGAAAGCTCTTGTGGGTCTCGGAATGGGAGTCCACCCCCTCGGCGGCGTCGACGCGCACGACCAGGCCGTGCTTGGCCTGCATCTGGTTGCCCAGCCATTCGATCGCCCCGGCCAGCGTGCCGTGCTGGAGCATGGCCGGGAACAACTCATGAGATAGGGAGCGGGAAGTCTGCATCGCCTCCATGAGCATCTGATCGACGGTAACCGCCGTCTCTCGAAGGGAGAGATCCTCCTTGACTCGACTGCTGATCGCCCCGGCGTGGAACATCGCCGCGGCAAGCTGCTGCTGCAAATCGTCGTGCAGAATCACCGCCAGGCGTTTGCGCTCGCGGTCTTCCGCCTGCGACAATTCCAGAGCGAGCTTCTCAAGCTGCCAGGTCCGATGCTCCAGTTCCTCCGTTCGTTCGGCCACGCGGCTCTCGAGCGTCGCATTCAGCTCACGCAACGCCTCCTCGCTCTGTTTCAACTCCCGAAAGAGCAGGTTCCACGGAGCGATGAGGCTGGTCTGGACGATGGCCTTGTAGAGCAGATAGAACGAGACGACCTTGAGGAGGTGCCCGATCATGTTGGCCGGGCCGTACACGCTCAAGTACTTCGTGAAGGCCAGCTCGCTGACGATCGCGACGGCGATGGAGCCGATGAGAGGAACCAAGACATCGCGTTCGAAGACCTTCGCATTCCGAATCAGGAGTCCTATGGTGGCCAGAAAGACCAGGCTGACCGCATACTCGCTGTAGATTTTGAAGGGGGTCAGACCGGTCCCCTCGATGTAACAGTCGGGGAAGATCTTCCACCAGAAGATGGCGGCCAGGAGGCCGAAGGTCGCAAGCGAATAGGCCGCGACGGCCAGGCCGGGACGAAGCCTGCGGTGGAGGAAGATCACGGCCAGCAGCAGGGAAACAGCCTCCAGGTGTCGGGCGGCGATCCAGAGTTGCGTGGGCAGGTTCGCCCCTTCGCCCCCGAAGACTCCCATGCCTTTGTAGGCCAGGGTGTGCAGCGTGTCGATGCCACCGACGAAGAGATAGGCGATGCCGACAAAGAGCAGGTAGTGGTTCTGCAGCAGCCTTCGGGCGTTCCAGGCCACCATGAAAATGCCGCAGGCAATGACGATGCTGAAGATCTCCGCCAAGCTGTGAAAGAGCAGATAGTTGTAGAGGCTGGTCAGGTAGATGCCGAACAGTGTCGCAGCCAGAACAGCAACACTCGGAATGGATCGCATGGCTACCTCGTCAAATGCGGACAACAGGCTTCAGGCGCCGCCGACTTCTGAAATCCCAGTCATCGCATGTGCATTATACACGGTCCGGCGAGTTCGTAAACACTCCTCCCTCCACACAGATCCAATACCTCGAGGAATTTTTCAGATTTCTCCATTTTTCACTTGGAACATTCTGAGCATATGCTCATAATTAGAGAGGACGCACTTGAATGATGGTTCTGGTTTCCAAAGGAGGATCATTATGCCTGGCAGAGATGGAACAGGTCCCGCCGGGGCCGGACCGATGACGGGATGGGCGATGGGCCCCTGCGCGCAAGGCTCCCCCCTGGGCGTCGGAAATCCCATGGTTGGGATCAGAGGAAGAGGCTGCGGATTCGGGAGGGGCGGCCACGGCCGGCGGAACATATTCCGAGCGACCGGCCTGCCTCGCTGGGCCCGGGGAGGGGCGTTCGCCATGAGCCCGACCGCCCAGGGAACGACCCGCGACCTGGGGGGAAAGGTCGAAGATCTCCGGCGCCAGGCCCAATCGCTCGAAGGGACCCTTGCCGAGATTCGCAGCCAACTCGAGCGGCTGGAAGCCGGGAACGCCGGAAAGGACGTTGCATGAAAGTCGCGGTATCCTCGCAAGGCAGGACGCTCGATTCGCAGGTGGATCCCCGCTTTGGCCGGGCAGCGTATTTCCTGCTCGTCGAAACGGAGACGCTGGAGTTCACGGCGATCGAGAACGCCGGCGGACAAGGCGGAGCCGGCATCGCCGCGGGCAAAATCGTCATCGACGCCGGAGCGCAGGCCGTCCTGACGGGCAATTGCGGTCCGAACGCGGAGCGGACGCTCCGAGCCGGCAACGTCCGGTTGTTCACGGACGTCACAGGGACGGTCGCCGAGGCGGTCGAGCGGTTCAAAAACGGCACGCTCGTCGAAGCCTCCGGCCCGAACGTCCAATCGCACGCCGGCACAGGCAATTAGAATCTCGGAATCGAGCGAACATGGATACCCACGAAGCTCCCCGGGGCGAGACTCCGGTGACGTACGTGCCGATCGGGGTGATCCGCAGCAATCATCTTGCGGCGGAGAAGACGCCCATCCAGCCGACGTACGCGCGGGACTGCCCGGGGCGGGCGGAGATCCGGCCGGAATACGCCGAGGGCCTGAAGGACCTGAACGGCTTTTCGCACCTGATCCTGCTCTACCATTTCCATCGGGCCGGTAAGCCGCAACTGACGGTCGTGCCGTTCACGGACGACGCGCCTCGCGGCGTGTTCTCCACGCGTCATCCCAGACGGCCCAATCCCATCGGCCTGTCGGTCGTTCGCCTCGTGCGGATCGAAGGCACGATCCTGCATCTGCTGGACGTGGACATCCTGGACGGAACGCCCCTGCTGGACATCAAGCCGTACGTTCCGCGATTCGACGGCGTCGAAGCCCCCAAAGGAGGCTGGACCGAAACCGTCGATGAAGCGACGGCGCGACGACGCGGGCTGCGAGAATTCCAAGGCGGAGATGCCACGTGATTCTCACCATCGCATCGGGCAAAGGCGGAACGGGAAAGACGACCCTCGCCACGAACCTGGCGCGCGTCGCATCGCGAGCGGGCCGAGTCGTGCGGTACCTCGATTGCGACGTCGAAGAACCGAACGGCCATCTGTTCCTCAGACCGACCGTGCTTGAGCGACGAGTCGTCACGGTGGAGATCCCCCGGGTCGATTCGACCCGGTGCACCGGCTGCGGACTCTGCGGCCGGATCTGCCAATATCATGCGATCGTCCCGATCAACCGGCAGGCGTTGGTCTTCGATCGGCTCTGCCACTCGTGCGGAGGCTGCTGGCGGGTCTGCCCCGCCGACGCCATCACGCCGGAGCCGATGACGATCGGGGAACTCGAAATCGGCAGGTCGGACGACGTGGACGTCGTCACCGGCAGGCTGCGAATCGGGTTCGCGGCGACCCCCGCGATGATCCGCGGAGTCAAAGAGCACATCGGCCCCGAAGGCCTGACGATTCTGGACGCCCCGCCGGGGACTTCCTGCCCCGTCGTCGCCTCGCTGCGGGGCGCGGACTTCGTCCTGCTGACCACCGAGCCCACGCCGTTCGGGCTGCACGATCTGACCCTGGCAGTGGAACTGGTTCGGGAGTTGGGCATTCCGTTCGCCGCGGCGATCAATCGCGACGGGATCGGCGACGATCGGGTCGATCGCTATTGCAGCAGCGAAGGAATCGAGATTCTCCTGCGATTACCTGACGACAGACGGATCGCGGAAGCGTACTCCGCCGGCCGGATGGCCGTGGACGCATTGCCTGAGTATGAGGGACTCTTTCGCGAACTGGCGGAGACCATCGAGTCGCGCTCCACGGGAGCGGTCAGCACGAAGGGCGAAACGGATTGAAAGAGATCGTGGTCATCAGCGGCAAAGGAGGCACGGGCAAGACCAGTCTGGCGGCGTCGTTCGCCGCCCTGGCGGGCAGCGTCGTATTGGCCGATTGCGACGTGGACGCGGCCGACCTGCACCTGATCCTGAAACCCGACGTGCAACACGCGGAGGACTTCAGCGGCGGCAAGATCGCCCGCGTCGTCGCGGACAAGTGCATCGGCTGCGGCCGCTGCGCGGAGGTCTGCCGCTTCGGAGCCGTGTCGTTCGACGGCCCGGCCGGCGGCGCGGTCGCCAAGACCTTCCGAATCGACCCGATCGCCTGCGAGGGCTGCGGCGTCTGCGCGCACTTCTGTCGGGCCGGCGCGATCGAACTCGCCCCGGCGGTCAATGGGCGGTGGTTCCTCTCGAACACGCGGTTCGGGCCGATGGTCCACGCCCGGCTGACCCCCGGCCAGGAGAACAGCGGAAAACTCGTCAGCCTGATCCGCAAGGAGGCCCGGCGGATCGCCGAACAGCAGGCGAAGGACTTCCTCGTCGTGGACGGCTCGCCGGGCATCGGTTGCCCCGTGATCGCATCGATCA
>JAAYVJ010000185.1 GCA_012517265.1 Planctomycetota bacterium
AACCCCTGGTTTACAAAACCAGAGCTCTACCGTTGAGCTACGTTGGCGGCAGGGTCAGCCGGCGGACGGGGCGCCTGCGAGGGCCGACTCCTGGACGACTATACCCGAAACCGGGCGAATCTTCAAGTTCGTCGTCGGGCGGGTCGATGGAATTGGGGCGGGCGGGAATTGTTTGACGCGGGTGGTTGGGGCTGGAATAATAAGAACCACAATCGCCTCCAATCGGTATACAGCCCTTTGCCGTTCCGCTTGGACAGGGCCCCCGGATGCGGCCGAGCACGGCCCGCGGGAGCCCGGTTGACCAACCTTGTATCGGAGCACATGATGAAGAACGTCGTAGCTGGGTCGGCCCGTCGTCTCACGACGGCGGCCGGGTCGTTTGTTGTTTTGCTTGTGATCTGGGGTGCGGGATGCCAAAAGGAACAGCCGATGCCGGAGCCGAACAAACCGGCGACGGAGAAGGCTCCGCAGGCTGCGGCGCCCGTCGCGGCCCCTGTCGAGGCGGCCAAGCCTGCGACGGACAAGGTTCTGGCGATCGTCGACGGGTTCGAGATCAAGGAGAGCCAGGTGAAGCAGGCGATCCAGCAGGAGTATGGGGTGCAACTGCGGAGGATGGCGGCGGAATCGCCGGAGGCCATGGCCCAGGGGGAGAAGAACTTGCTGCCGAGCATGACGAACAGAATGGTGATCGAGTATCTCCTGGACCGAGAGGTCAAAAAGGCGGGTATCGAGGTTACGCCGGAGCAGGTGACCGCCGAGATGGCCAAGAAGCTGGCCGAGTTCAAGCCGCCGCAGACCATCGAGTCGTACAAGCAGGCGTACGAAGCCCAGGGCGGCAATTTCGAGACGTTCACGGCCGGGTTCGGCAAGCAGATGAAGTACCTCAAGCTGCTGGAGCGGAACGATCCCAACAGTCTGGTCGTCACCGAGGCCGGCGCCCGCAAGTATTATGACGAGAATCCGAATCAGTTCCAGGTTCCCGAGATGGTCCGCGCCAGTCACATTCTGATCTCGACGGAACTGACAGATCCCAACGTCGACCCCAACCAGTTCAAGGCTAAGGCCAAAGAGAAAGCCGAGGGCTTGCTCAAGCAGGTGAGGGACGGCGGCGACTTCGCGGCGCTGGCGAAGGAGAACTCGGCTTGTCCGTCGGCGGCCCAGGGCGGCCAGCTTCCGGAGTTCGGACGCGGCCAGATGGTCAAGCCGTTTGAGGACGCCGCGTTCGGCCTGAAGGTCGGGGAGATCAGCGATCTGGTCGAAACGCAGTTCGGCTATCACATCATCAAGGTGACCGAACACCGGGACCCCAGCACCATCACGTTCGACCAGGCCAAGGACCAGATCGTGGCCAATCTCAAGAGCAGCCAGACGAGGCAGGCGTTCCAGAAGTATATCGGCGCCCTTCAGGACAAGGCCAAGATCGTGTACCCCGCCGATGAGACGGCGGCGGTTTCGGTCCCGGCAGAGGCCCCCAAGAAGTAGCGAGCAGGAACGAAGAAGGACAAGAAGGTGAGAACGCCGGGCTCTCCGGCGCTCTCATCTTCTTTTTCTTGGACTCCTCCGGTTCTTGCGTACGTCCCCGGCTGCCGGGCGTTGCCCTGTCTCCAAGCGTGCAAGAACCGGACGAGCTCTCTTTTGTTCAAGCAAGCAGCGTGGCCGGGTCGAGGTTGGCGGCCTCGACGTCCTTGAAGTACCGCGCGGTGCCCACCCGCAACTCCAGCGTCGCGTCTTCATCGCACACGATGACGCCGTTGGGGTGCATCTGCAGGGCGCTGATCGTCCACATGTGATTGACGCCTTCCTCGATGGCGTGCCGCAGGGCGCGGGCCTTGTTGGACCCGTTGACGATGATCAGCACCTCCTGGGCGTCCATGACCGTGCCGACTCCGACGCTCAGCGCGGTCTCCGGGACCTTCTTCGGGTCGTTGTCGAAGAACCGCGCGTTGGCGACCCGCGTGTCCGGGGTCAGCCGCACCACGCGAGTCCGCGAGGTCAGCGACGAGCCCGGCTCGTTGAACGCGATGTGCCCGTCGGCGCCGATCCCGCCCACGAACAGGTGAATGCCGCCGACCTGCCGGATCCGGGCCTCGTATTCGGCGCACTCGGCCGCCAGGTCCGGGGCGTTGCCGTCCAGGATGTTGACGTTGCGCTTGGGGATGTCGATGTGGCCGAAGAAGTTGCGCCACATGAACGAGTGGTAGCTCTCAGAATGTTCCTGCGGCAGCCCCACGTACTCGTCCATGTTGAAGGTGATGACGTGCTCGAAGGACACTTTGGCGGCTTTGTTCATCGCGGCCAGCTCGCGGTACATGCCGATCGGTGAAGACCCCGTCGGCAGGCCCAGGACGAACGGCCGGTCGATGGCCGGGGCGAAGTCCCGGATCTTGCGTGCGACGTAGTTGGCGGCCCACTGCGAGACCTTCTCATAGCTCGGTTCAATGATCACTCTCATGGTTCTCCCCTCTCATGCGCGGGCCCGCAAGGGCTCGATGCGACTCAACAGATCGTCGGCCAGGGCGGTCTTGGCCTGGATGTGCTTGCGGATCTCCGCGACGAATCCATCCGCCTCGAATGTGCCCCGGACGGCCGCGAAATCGGATTGCTGGGTGGCGTCGTCGCCGTCGAGGCCGAAGCCGGTCTGGACGGTCGGACCGAACTCTTTCTTCGCGTCGGCGTACAACTGGTTGTCCAGATCCACCACGGCGGTTCTCCAGCGGTTGGTCATCTCGACGATGTCGTCCGGGGTGATCTCGTCGATGGGTTTGCCGAGCAGCTTCTGCAGGACGTCGGCCGCCCAGGTCCATTCGTATCGCGGGTAGTTGGCGTGGATGACGCCGAACCGGGCGTTCAACTCATCGAGGGTGGCGACCTTTCCGGATTCGACGTCGTCGAGCAACTGAAGCACGACCTCCTCGGGCGCAAGCATGCCGGCCAGGTCGATCCACTTGCTCAGGCCGGTGTCCGTATCGGGACGCAGAGCCGCCCGCAGGTCCCGCACGGTCCGGAAATGTTTGCCCTCCAGCCGACGGATCAGGCAATTGCCGACGAACTTGTCGATGCCCATCTCGTAGAGGGCGATGCCTCGCGCGAGCGAAGGGCCCGGGATCTTCACGCTGTGATAGATGAAATAGTCGGAAGTCGGGCCGGTCGTCGCCTTGAGTTTTCGCAGCAGGTCCCGGCCGTTGATCATCTTCTGGATGGTGAAGGGACTGAGCAGCTTGAAGTTGATGTAGTCGAGCTTGCGGGGATCCTTGCGCCGGTCGCGCTGGGGCCACTTGCGGGCGTCGCGGATGGTCCCGACGCTCCGCAGGTTCACGCCGGGGGCCAGCACGCTCTCGTCCTCGTTCTCGATCAGGTAGGAGAAGGGCAGGTCCGAGGTGTCGGAGTTGCGATAGTGCCGGCCCATCACGACGGTGAACGCGCCGACCTTGGCGGGCCAGAGCATGTAGGAGTCGCTGCCGGTCTTGGAGCCGCGTTCGACGACGCCCTGGTGGACCGGGCCCAGCTTGTACATGTGGTTGCTCTGGTTGGTGCCGCTGCCGGCATTGAGGAAGGAGAAGAGGCCCGCGATCAGGAGCGTGGACTTGTGGTGCGTGACCGTGTAAGGGCCGGCGAAGATGGAGCAGGCCTCGCCGTGGAAGCCGCCGCAGTTGGCGAAGAAGACGGAGTTCTCCGCCGAGTATTGCTTCGACAGGACGCAGCCCTGCCCGATGAAACAGTGGCAGATGATCGCGCCGTCGGTGATCGTGGCGCCGCTGCAGGCGATGAAGTCGTCGGCGTAGACGCCCGGCCCGATGTAGACGGGGTCCTCGACGCAACTGTTGACCGAGCCGTTTTCGAGACGGTTGACGCCCTCGATCACGGCGGCCGGTCCGATCCGGACGTTCTTGAGCAGCCGGGAGTTGGCGATTCGGGCCCCCCTGGCCACCAGTCCCATCGAGGACCGGACGGACGCGACGTAGGCCTCGATCATCGCCCTGAGCTTCTCGATCACACGGGGCCGATGGCGATAGAAGGCCAGGATGTAGGCGGTGTGGGCGGAGAGCCGGTCGTAGATCGGGATGTCCCGGCCGCCCGCTTCGTTGACCACGGCGACCCGCGTCCCGTTGCCGAAGGCGCTGGGGCCGTCGACCGCCAGCAGGTCGATGTTGTCGATCACCGCGTCGTCTTCGATGACGTAGTTGGCGATGTAGTTTCGGACCGCGCAGATGAAGACGTTGTCGCCGATGGTGCAGTTGTGAATCGTGGCGTCGCGGATGCCGGCGGGTTTGGTGACGCCACCGAAGAATGAGACGTCCCGGTCGAACACGCCGAGGCGCACGTCGCCGCCGAAGCGGGTCGCGTGGACGCGGTCGGCCCGGAACGCGTCGGCGACCTGAACCCGGGACCAGTCGTCACAGGTGCATCCTTGTTCTGATAATCGGGCAATCTCGGCTGTCGACAGAGCTCGCCATTGTGTCTGCATCGAATCCCTTTCTGCTCGCGGACGGCGCCGGGGGAACAGGTCCGGACGATTCCGAGGAATGCCGCCCCGATCCCCAGGTTCCTCGGAATTCGATTATAAGACCTCGGGGAATATACCGGGATCCGACCCGCCGGTCAAGCCGCTCGCGTCGGCGAATTATGGACCCAAAAATATTCGAATCTCAGGGCGGGCGGGCCTTCGGGAGCACTGATAGCCGCGTTGCCGCATTCTGCTCAAAAAAACTTGCACACCCGCGTGACATTTTGCATAAAATCTGTAGTCGCGTACTGACGGCTGCCGATGAACTAGGGTATAACAGTGAGCCCTGCGGTGAGAACCCAAATTCGCACTTGTGTGGTGCGGCTTGCAAAGCGGCGGGGCCGTGAGTGGACGACGGAAACTATGTCGAACCAGCCAAGGGTCGTGAAGGTTTTAGGCGCGTTGTTGGTCTCCATGACGGTGGGGGCGGTTGTGCTCATGGCGTTGGGGCGCAATCCTCCGTCGGCCGGCCCGTTCTGTCTGTCGGCGTATTATCGGCTCACCTCCGTGGATCAGGCCGTGCGGTCGAAGGCCTGCCAGACGCCCACTCGCTGGACCAGCATCGAGATCTTCTTCAGCGGCACCAGCCGCAACCTCTCGCAGCCCGGAGCGACCGATACGAATTGCCATTTCGTGATCTGCAACGGCGCCGGAGCCGGCGACGGCGAGATTCAGACGACCGATCTGTGGCAGAATCAGTATTCGATCCAGCCCAATCGAACTTGGCAGGGCTCGAACAAGACCATCCGCATCTGTCTGATCGGCGACGGCGTCAAGGTGATGCCCACCGACTACCAGCTCAAGCGACTCGAGACGCTCCTGGAAGCCCTTTGCAGGAAGTTCAACATCCCCGCCAGTCAGGTGTTCCTGCCCACCGATTGCCAGTAGCCGAACCCCGCCTTCGGAACACCATCCGGTTCCTCCGAGGTCATGGCCCTGACGATCATGGTCTGCCCACGAGCCGCCTTGCGGCATTCCGATCGTCGGACACGGTCTCTTCACCTCGCATCAGACGCTTCCCGCTTCCAACGCGTTTCGTGACGCGTTCGCCGGACACCCTACGGCTACTGCGGCCATGACGCCGTGGTGACATCATGGCCGCAGTGCGCGTGCAGCACGTAGGGTTTCTATTCACGTTGTCGCCCAGAATGCCTAGCGGCTTCAGGGGACTATCCCAAAAAAGCGATGAGTGGCCAAGGGGCCACTCATCTATGACGACGCATGGGCGTCTGGTTGCAAGGCACCGATTGTCTGTTTCACATATGTGATTCGCCGTAACTGGGCAAATGCGGCCCTTGTTCAAATCCTCGCGGCGGCACCCTCCAGGTCTTTGCAGGCAGAACACATCCCTCAAGCGAATCTTGTGCTCTTTCATAGACCCAGATTTCTGCCGCCGCGTTTGTTCACAGGTACAGACGGCGGCCCGAAAGCTCCTATTGCATGTTTGGCGAAAAATTGCCTCTCACACAGGAAAAACAATGCGGATTTCTTCTGGGATTGCTATTCCCGGACGTTCGCGGGCGGGGAATGGCCGGTTGGCAGGCCCCTGGCGGCGGACCAGAGGTAGTAGACCGGGATGCCCAGCAGGATGCTGCCCAGGCTGTAGAGGGAGGGCTTGGGCCATTGCTTGAACGCGAAGACCGCCATGAAGAGGGTCACGATCAGGAAGACCCCCGGGACGACGGGGTACCCTGGGACCCGGAACGGCCTTTCCAGCTCCGGCCGGCGCCGCCGGAGAACGTACACGGCGCCGATAAACAGCATGGCGAACAGAGACAATCCCACCGAGGCGTATTTGTACAGGTTCTGAAAATCCGTCACGAACAGGATGGCGACCGCACAAAGGCTTTGCAAGACCATCGCGTACGTCGGGATCTGCCCCTTGCGGCTGACGCAGCCGGCGATGGAGGGGAACAGCCCATCAATGGCCATGGAGTAATAGACTCTCGGCCCGGTGATGACGAACGCGCTGACCGTGGCCAGGAAGGCCAGCCCCAGCAGGACGGAGAATACGCTGGAAGCACGCGGCCCGAAGAGCGCTTCGACCGCCAGTTGCGGAACCTGCTCGGCGTTGTCGAACCCCACCGAGTTCAGGGGCACCGCGTAGGCGAACACGGCGTTGAGGGCCAGGTACAGCACCACTACGACGCCGGCGCCCAGCAACAGCGAGCGGGGCAGGGTCCGACCGGGGTCCTTCACTTCGCCCGCCAGGTAGCCGGCGGCATTCCACCCGCTGTACGCGAACATGACGTAGAACAACTGCGTGGCGGCGGTCCCCAGTTCCACCCGCCCGAAGGGCTGTCCTTGCCCGATGTGGGACAACCGGCCCTTCCCGAACAGGAAAGCCAGGACCGCCAGGGCTGCGAACAGGCCGAGCTTGAGCATCGTGGTGAGGTTCTGGGTCCAGGCCGACTGGCGGTGGCCGAGCAGGTTGGGGATCGTGATCGCAATGATGATGGCCGCCGCGACGACTCGAAGCCGCCCGGGCTGATCTTGGGCCAGGCCGAAGGGCGTCAGCAGGTAGAGGGCCGCGATGTAGCTGGCGACCGCCAGCGGCGCGGAGAAGCCCAGGAAGAACGACGTCCAGCCCGAGAGGAACGCCGGCATCGGGCCGTAGGCCTCGCGGAGGTAGACGTACTCGCCGCCTGCGCGGGGCAGGGCGGCCGCCAGCTCCGCCACGCACAGGGCCCCACACAGGGCGAGCAAGCCGCCCAGGGCCCAGAGCCCGAAGATCGCCGGGTAGTTCTTGAGCGTGACCATCATGTACCCCGGCGAGACGAGGATCCCCGTCCCGACCATGCTGGCGATCACCACGTAGGTCGCGGTCGACAAGCCGAACTTGCGCTCCAGTCCCTGATCCTGCATGCTCATGGTTCCCCCGTCAAACCGTTTTCTCGTATCCGGCCCAGGAGCCCGAAGTCTCTGCCCTCCTTGAGGAGAACCCAGGCCCGGCTGTCCTTCTTATCGATGCGGATCGGCTCGATCGGCCGCACGTCGGCCAGCCGGACGAGAAAGCCCGATCTGCAATCCATCATGCGCGTCCAGACAGTGTCGTCGCCGCCGATCCGGTTACCGTAGCGGCGGCGGATTTCGAAGATTCGCTCAGGCGTGAGGTCCTCGTAGTGCTCCACCGCCTCGACCGTTGCCAGTGCACGCACCATTCCGCCGCTGGCTTTGAGCAGGAGCCGATCGCGCGGGCAAACGCGCCCGCGCATGGGCCGTCGAGCCCGCGTCAGCCGAAGCTCGAGGGTCTTGCCGCCGGCCAGGATCGCCTCCAGGTACGGCCTCTTCAGGATGACCAGATGGTGATTCATCTTCGTCGTGGGGCAAGCCCCACCCTGCACGGAGATTCAATTGTGCGGGCGGGTTTCAAACCCGCCCCTACGAACGACCGCTTCGATATGCGCGGGCGTCGTGCCGCAACAGCCGCCGACGATTCGAGCGCCCTGGCGGACGCCTTGGGCAAACAGCGCCGGCTCCATGTCGAAGACCGTCTTGTCCAGCTCGGTCCCCATGGCCCCGTCGAGCAGGACGACGTTTTTGGTCTTGAGTAGTTGCAGGAAGTTCGGCATATCTCCCTCTCATTCGGCCTGGACTCCGAGTGCGGCCAGATCCCGTTTCACCTGGTCCAGGCTCTGGTACAGAACGCCCTTCATGCCCGCCGCCCGCGCCCCTTCGACGAACTCGAGCTTGTCGTCGATGAAGACGCACCGCGCCGGCGCCGATCCGAGCTTCCCGGCGGCGATCTCGTAGATGCCCCGTTGCGGCTTGGCCACGCCCTCGGCGCAGGAGAACGTCGCGGCGTCGAAGGCGTCGTAGCCCAGCTCCAGGAAAAACTCCATCGCCGGAGCTTCGGTGTTCGAGAGCAGGCTGGTCTTGTAACCCCCTCGTCGCAGCCGGCGGGCCAGGGACAAGACCCCCTCGCGGGGCGAATACACCGCGCGGAACGCCTCGCCCCACAGCGACGCCTGCCTGGGGACAGGGCAGCCAAGACGCTCGCAGACCCGTCGCCAGAATCCTTCCTCGCCGATCAGGCCCTTCTGAAATCCCTCGCCGCACGCGTTGTGGGCGCGGGTATAGTCCTCGACCGACACGCCCAGCGCCCCGGCGCAGTGACTCATCAGGCCCGGCGCCGGGTTGTCGATCAGCACGCCGCCCCAGTCGAACAAAACCGCCTCGATCTTTTCTTTCATCTCTCTGCCTTCGTTGTTTGGAGTTCTGGTTTCCCGGAGTCTTCCGGGCACCAGCCCCGGCGGAATTATCATCCCATAGGCCCACCGACGCAACCGCGATCGTGCGAAACGAGCCCGATTCCCGGCCGGACGGGAAGAAACGGCGGTGACGGCGGAGGAATTGGCTCGTTTTTCCCTCGCCTGAGCAGATCGGCAGGCTCCTGGAGAGTCTGGGCTGAAGGCCATCGCTTTCTCACCGATCATCGATCGCGGCCTGCCGGATGGTCTCGATGAAGCCTTGACGATGTCCCGACCAACCGGTTACTGTGGGAAATTCCCGCCCGGTCGCGGGCAGGCGGACGACAGGACCATCAGAGAAAGGGAAAACGCAATGATCGGAACACGCCGGCAATCGCTCCTGCTCGCAACCATGATGTCCCTCGGTGCGGCTTTGTCCGCCGCGGACACCGCGTCCTCGGAGGAGATTCAACTGAAGTTCGATTCTGCGGGCCGATTCAAGATCGTCCAGTTCACCGATCTGCACCTCCACGAAGGCGGCGAGAAGGACCGCCAGACGCTGGCCCTGATCGGCCAGATCCTCGACGTCGAAAAGCCCCAACTGGTCGTCCTGACCGGCGACACGCTCTCCGGGGCCGC
>JAAYVJ010000186.1 GCA_012517265.1 Planctomycetota bacterium
GCGCACCGCCGGCCGACCGCCTCCATGATCTTGATCCTGGCCTTCTTGCCCAGTTGGTCGTCCATCGCCTCCAGCAGGTAGGCGAACCGACGCTCCGCGGCCGCCAGTTTCCACTGGAGCTTCCCGACGTCGACCTGGGGTTCCTGGGGCTGGGCGGCTCCGTGGTCCTGCGCCAACAGCGTGGCGGCCGGACAGGAACAGGCCGCGAAGGTGCACGCCGTTTTCATGAAGTCTCTTCTGCCCTGCATCGGTGATCTCCCACTGCAACCGTCTGTTTTGCTTCCCGCCGGCTGGTTCCAGCCGCGACTTGCATCATAGCGAGTCTTCTGCGGAAGGGAAGCCCTTTATCGCAGGCACGCGCGTCGCATGTCGGTGGATCGCCGCCGGACCGCGGATCCGTGGTGATCGAGCCGTATTTATGTGACTTGAAGTGGCGAATGGGCACAAGTTTCTTGACAAGAGGGCGTTTTGGCATGCATATAGATGTGAAGTCCGCGTATGGCCATCGAAGGTGGACGGGAACGCCCCCTGGTTGGGCAGGATCCTGGTGCAATTCAAAGCATGGAGATCCCGAGACAGGTTCACGACACCGCATCTCCTGGCCAAGCCCGGCACAACAGGAGTAAGACATGAGAGATTGCCGCTCTACCCTCGTCCTGATTTCCCTGGCGTTGGTCTCGCAAACCTGGGGCGCTGATCAGGACGAAGTCCGGATGATTCTGGACCGCTGCGTCACGACGAACGCCGAACCCAAGCCCGCCGGCGCGGTCTCGGGATACGCGACGATGGACGCGTTCCCGGTGATGGGCAACGGCAACCTCATGGTCACGCTCTCGGGACCGCCCGAGTGCATGACGTTCCACCTGGGCAAGACCGACTTCTGGCGGGACAAGTGCGCCGACAAGAGCCTCAAGCAGAGCGGCAACGTCCTGGCCGGCTATCTGAACATCATGATGCCGGAGATGGCCGGGGCGACCTTCCGCCAGTCCGTGGATTTTCACCAGGCCGAGGTGACGACGACGCTGACCAAGGAGCAGGAGGTGACCCTGGTTCGCTCGGTGGTCCCGCACGAGTCGGACAATATCCTGGTCAACTCGATCGAGCATCGGGGCACCAAGCCGCTGGTGTTGCGGATCGAGACGTGCACCGATCAGTTCGCCGTCCGGGCCGAGCCGTTCGAGGTGGCCGCCGGACTCGACGCACAGAACCCCATGGTGACCTGGGCGAGTCGCAAGACCCAGACGCCGCCGGACCACAACGACTTCGGCAGCCTGCCGTTCCGGATGTGGGCCGTCTCGATCACGAAGCTTTTCGACGTCCAATGCCAGACGGAGGTCGATACCGCCATCGACTATGACAAAGGCGACCTGCAGGTGAAGGCCTGCCAGTTGCTCACCCTGGAGCCGGGCCGCAGTCTGTTGATCGTCACCAAGGTGCACAGCACGGGGATCCCGGTCACGGTGGACCCGCCGGACCCCAGGCCTGAGGCGACCGCCTCGCTGGGGGCCTTGAGCCGGGAGAAGGTCGATGAGCAGATCCAGGCCCACCGCGCCTGGTGGGCGGCCTACTGGCGGCGGTCTTATGTCCGGCTGGACGCCGAGCCGATCATCGAGCGGACCTACTACGGCTGCATGTACGTTTTCGGCTGCTCGACCCGGATCGGCAGGTATCCCGCCGGCTGCAACGGATTCCCGGTCAACGACAACGTCCCCTGGGGCGGGGACTACCATTGGAACTACAACCACGAAGCCCTCTTCTACGGGGCTTACTCGAGCAACCGCGTCGATCTGGCCGAGCCGTACGATCGCACGGTCCTGGAGGCCAACGTCTTCGGCAAGCGGCAGGCCAAGGCCATTGGCGCTCCCGGCACGGTCTTCTTCATGGCCACTGCGCCGGGGCATCTGAACGAGGCGGTCACCCTGGGCCAGAAGACCCACGCGGTCGAGGCCTCGCTCAATCTGATCACCCGGTACTACATGACCTACGATCTGGAATGGGCCAAGACGATGTATCCCTTCCTCAAAGACGTGGCCGCCTACTGGGATTTCGATCTTGAGAAGAACAAGGAGACCCGGCCCAACGGCACGCCGCGGTACGTGATTGTCGACAGTAAGCCCATGGAGGGTTCGGCCAACGACAGCTATAACGGCATCACCGGCCTGGCGTTCCTCCGTCGCTTCTACCGGGGCATGATCGACATGACCCAGGATCTCAAGGCCGCCGGGTTCGACACCGGGTACGGCGACGCGGACATCGCGCGCTGGAACAACTTCCTGGTCAACCTGGCCGAGTATCCGATGAGCCACGCCTACGGCCGCAAGGTGTTCGCCTGGAGCGAGGCGACGCTCAACCCGTTCCTGACCGAGCAGGACTGGGTGCTCTATCCGGTGTTCCCGAGCGAGCAGGTGAACATGAGTTCGCCCGAGGGTCTGCTGTCGGTCGCCCGCAATACGCTGATCGTCAAGCCGCAGTACTACGTCGAGTGGCTGAACAACCCGCCGCAGATCTTCTCCATGGCGGCCCGCCTGGCCCACCATCCGCCCGAGATCGTCCGGCGGTGCAGGGGCTACTTCACCACGATCGGCGTGAACAACTTCCGCAGCGGCGGCGGGAACGTCGAAGGGGCCGGCGTTGCCGAGGGCATCAACGCCATGCTTCTGCAAAGTCAGGAAGGATTCCTCAGGCTGTTTCCGTGCTGGCATCATCCGGAGGGCAGATTCGTCACGATCCGGGCCGCCGGCGCGTTCCTGGTCTCGGCCGCGAAGAAGGAGGGAGTCTGCCAGCCGATCACTATTCTGAGCGAGAAGGGCAGGCCGTGCGGCATCCTGAACCCCTGGCCCGGACGGACATTGACCGCCGACGATGGGCAGGGCAACAAGCCCACGATCACCGTCGAGCAGAGACCCTACGGTCAAGTGTGCATTTTCCCGACCGAGGCCGGCAAGACGTACACCGTCACGGCCGCCGAGGGATTGCCTCAGTCGCAGCCCTTCTGGAACGCAGCCCTCTACAAAGCCGTGACCTCGTCGACGAATTTCAAGCCGGAGAAGGAAGCCAACAATTGGGATGTGGCCAAGCTGACGGACGGCGTCCGCATCAACACGCAGAGTTGGCACCGAGGCTGGAGCAGCAACCTCTATGACGACGGAGCCCACGTCGAGTGGGTCCAGGTGGATCTGGGCCAGGCGGTCGACACCAAGGTCATCCGCATCTGGCCCCTGGATCACGGCGATGCCTGGCAGCACACCCATTGCTCCGAGCCCTTCGTCGCGTCGAACGAAATCGACCAGTCTTACGACGGATTTCCGCTCGATTTCCGCATCCTGGTCTCCGTGGACGGGAATGCCTGGGATGAAGTCGCCAAGAGGGAACGCTTCCGCAAGCCGGCCACCGGCCCCGAGGACTCCGACCGCAAGCCCAAGGATGTGACCGGGCCGGAGACCTTCGAGTTCGATCAGAAGTCGATTCGCTATGTGAAAGTCGAGGCCTCGCGTCTGCGGCGGACCCGTTACTTCGGCGGCAAGTACGCGATGCAACTGGCCGAGATCGAAGTCGTCCGGGTTGACGCGGCTCCTCCCAAGTTGTGAGACGGACCTCATGAAGTCCGATCGCTTTGTCCTGGAGCCGGCCACCCCTGCGGATTCGGCCGAGATCCTGAGCGTTTTGGAGGAGAATCCTCTTCCCGGCTCCATTTCGCTGACCTACACGCGGCGGCCCGACGCCTACCGGTCCTTCATGGCCGAGGGCCGGCAGGCTCGCGTCATCGTCTGTCGGGATACTCAAGACGGCCGTATCGCGGCCCTGGGCGCCGGCGCGGTCCAGGACTGTCTGATCGGAGGTCGTCCGAACGAAGTCGCGTATCTATTCGGTTTGCGTTTCCGTCGGGAGTATCTGAGAAGACGGGTCATTCTGCTGTTGCCCGAGGCATACCGATCGATCGTCGAGCATTTTCATTCGCAGGGCGTTCGCCACTTCCTCACGGTGATTCTTGCGGACAATCTGCCGGCTCGTCGGCTGCTGGCGGGTGAACGGTCGCGTATGCCCAGGCACGTGTTTCTCTGTCCGTATCACACACTCACGTTTCTGACTCGTCGGCGGGCCCCTTCGCTGCCGGATTCCTGCGGATTCCGCCGGGCCGTGCCGGGAGATCGTGCGTCGATCGAGGAATTTCTGACCACCCAGGGAGGTCGCTGCGACTTCTTCCCTTGCCAGATGGAGAATCTGTTCGATCGACATCCGGAATTGTCCTGGGAGTCTTTCTATCTACTGACGGATCGGCAGGGGGACATCCTGGCGTGCGGCGCCGCGTGGGATCACGTCTCGTACAAGCAGTACATCGTCGCTGCATATGGGGGCAAGATGCGATGGTTGTCTCTCATCTGGCCGATTCTGCGGGCTTTTGGCTATCCCCCGATCCCCAAACCCTCGTCGGTTCTGCGGTTCTTCGTCCTGGCCTTCTGGTGCGTCAAGGACAACCGCGAGGAATACCTCAAGTGGTTTCTCAACAGTCTCGCCCATGCCGGCCGGGATTACCCATATTTCGTTGTCGGGGTCCCGGATGCCCATCCCCTCGGGCCCTCGCTGAACCGCTGGAGGTTCCTCGGCTACGACAGCCACGTCTACCTGGTGGGCGATCACGTCACGCCCGAAGATGCGGTCCGCCTGGGCAAGTCCCCCTATCTGGAGTGCGGCTGGCTGTAGCCCATACCCGGTCGGTCAGTCCCGCCGGACCAGCGAGACTACTGTGGCGTGTTTGCGGTGCCCGGGGCTCTTGGGGATGTCTTCCATGGTCTCCAGCTCGACCTTCACCTGATTCTTCAGGATTGTCCTGAGTCGTCCGAGGATGCTCTGTCCGACGGCTCCGCCCGGCGAGAAAGACACCGTCCGGCCTTCTTGCGTCCGATCTTTGACCAGCAGGACCCGGATGTAGTCCGACCGTTCCTGGCGGATCTGGAATTTGTGCAAGTGCGGAACGTCCTCCAACGCCAGCGTCAGACTGTAGGGATGCACCGTCTGACCGTTCGGCAGGATCACCGAGTCCACCATTCGGCCTTCGACCCTCGCCAGCAGAGGCAGTGGCCTGCCACAGGAGCAGGGGAGGTCCTTGCGGATCGCGTAATCGCCCAGGCCGTTGTAGCGGATTAGAGGCGTCGCCCGGTTGAAGAGGTCGGTGACCACGACTCGGCCGGCCTGGCCGTCGGGGACTTCTCGGCCCTCCTCATCGAGCAGCTCGACGAGGACCTTCCACGTGAAGACGTGCAGCCCCTCGTGCCGGGGACATTCACAGGCGATGAAGCCGAATTCGACCGAGGCGTAGGAGTCCAACAGCCCGGGCCCGAGGGTTTCGTTGACCAGGGCTCGCAGATGCGGGTCGGCCACCTCGCCCGTGGTGAAGATCAACTCGGGCCGGTGCACCTGGACGCCGCCTTCGCGTGCGGCGATGCACACGTTGCGCAGCACACTGGCGTAGGTGTGGAGATATCGCGGTTTCTTCGCATTGAGTTGAGCGATGTGAACGCTGGGCGGCTGGAGACAGTCCACGACCGTATGCCGCATCATCGAGAACACGCGTGCGTAGAGCGTTTCATAGGCCAACTCGTTGTCCACGAAGATGGACATGAACCGGATGTTGCGGCGGATGAGCCAGTCTCGCACCATTCGGGGGACTGTAACAGGCGGCAGATCGGCCATGTATCGCGGCTCGCTCAGTGAGAAATCGACCATGGCCTTGTCCAGATCCACGAACGTCCGAACCGGCGTGCCGGTGGAGCCCGAGGTCCCGACCATGAAGCAGTCGTCCCGCCGGAACTCTCGGGAACGGATGTCGTCCGGGAAACCCTCTCGCAGATCGTCCTTCGTGATGATCGGCAGTCTCTTGAGATCTTCAGCGATCTGAATATCGTCGGGGTGCACGCCGGCCTGTCGCCACTTCCTGCGGTACAGTTCGACATTGTCGTACGCATACCGGACGATCGTCCTGAGACGCTGCTGCTGGAACTGCCGCAATTGGCGTTCATCGAGCTGCATGAGCCCGTTGATTCTTCGCAGGCATCGGGCATACGGCACCGCGTGGACGGCGTTGTCCAACCCCGTCAGCTTCAGGAGCCGACCCCCGATCCCCTTCGTTTTCATTCGGAACTCCTCGTAGCACATGCCCTGTGCTGTGCGTGCCCGCACCAACCGCTGCTCTTCTGGGATACCCCGGACGGCGACAGGCCATTCCCGACACACTCTCGCCCGGAAGACGGCCCGGCGGCGAAATGTTGACCGCAGAGAGTAGGGGAATCCTCCCGTCGTGTCAAGATGCCGGATGATGAGGGGATTACTCCACCAGGATGTCCACTTCGGCGACTGAGGCGAAGGGCCGGCCCTGCACCTCGCCCAGGGCAACCAGCTTGAGGAATCTCGCATCGATCGCTTCGCCCAGTTGGATCGTCTTCAACCGGGCGTCATTGGGCCATTGCCCGGACGCGATGGGCTCCCCCCAAGGCCGGCCGACGACGGTCGCATAGAGCTCGAATCTCGCGATACGGCCGTTGGCCATGTCCTGGCGGGGCAGGTATGTCAGGCCCCGCACCCGCACGGGTTTCTGGAGATCGAGGATCAGATGGTGGGGGGGCTGGGCCGCCGGTTCCCAGGCCGTATGCCAGATCGTCGATGGATTGCCGTCGATCGCCAGCTCGGGACCGTAGTTGGGATGGTAGCTGTCCGCGGCGGCGCTTGCCCCGAGCTTTTGCACCATGCTGGGCTCACAGAAGAGCCCCCGCAACTGCTCGATCGTCATGCCGAATTGCGGTGCGAACTGCTCGCCGGCCATGTAACTCAGCAGGCTGCGCCGCATTTGGCGGGCGACGAATCGCTTGTCCAGATCGGTCGTCAGATCGCAGCTGCATGCGAGCAGTCTGCCTTCGCCGACACGGGCCTCGAAGACCAGAGCGAGCTTCCTGGCGGTGACCCAGTCATCGATGACTTGCACGACTGGTTTGAGGTCCCGGTATTCCGTCAGGATGAAGGGGGCCGCCTTGTGAATCAACTCCCACCACTGCCAGTTCGTATGGCACTCGGTGGGGAACTGGCGAAGGGCCGGATGCTCCGGGTCGCACAGAATGCCCAGCGTGTGCGGGGCCTGCCAGTTCGTCCAGACCGTGTTCCAAAAGATGCTTGAAAAGCCCATCTGTATTTGGTGCTTTTCGTCGTTCTTGATCGTTCCTGCGGCGGGCAGCAGCAGAACCTTGCCACCTTCGGCCAGATGGGCGGCAGCGTCGTCGTCCAACTCGCGCGCGATCAGGATGTCGGCGGCGGGTTCGGCCGGAGCGTCCTTGGGGTAGACCCAGAGGTCCCAGTCGTTCGCTGCGTCGGCGCCCGGGATGGTGACTTGAAGACTGAATTTGTCGGCCTCCCTGGCGCAGTACATCGGGGCTTTCAGTTCGCCCAGGGTGCTCAGCTCTCCGGTCTTGATGGTTTGGCGCGCGAAGCGGCCTTCCTCTACAATCTCGCCGGTCGAGTCGCTCAGCGTCCAGGTTGGCGTGACGTCCTTCAGATCCGCCGGGCCGAAGTGGGCGACGTCGACGCGCGCGACGAGCGTCTCGCCGGATTCGAAGATTCGCCGCGGAAGTCGGGCCAGCGGGACCGTGGGACCGCAGAAGCGACGGTACTCCTTCGGCGTGATGTAGGGTTTGGAGTCCCAGAACGGGTCCAGAACGCCCACCAGCGCGGTGCCCTGGCCGGGGAAGTCGTGGAGGTCAAGCAGTTGGAATCCGCCGAAGCCCGGCGTTCGCAGCGCGGACTCGATCTCCTCTTTGTACAGGAGGGCCTGGAGCTTGCCCGAGGCCATGAGGAAGTCGTGAGCCTGCGGCAACATGCCGTTGCGGTCGAGCTGCTCGCGGAAGACCTCGAAGTTCCTGGGCTTCAGCAGGCCGGTGTACTTCTTCATCTCGTCGAAGTTCGGATACACGCACCACTGGCCGATTTCGTGGCTGACCACCGGAGCGTCGCTGTGCTGTTTCACGAAGTCGCCGTAGTCGGTCGTCGTTTCCGGCGGCCTGGCGTTGACCCGGCTCTGCACGCCCTGGCCCCATTGCTGAATGCGGGGCGCCGGCGTGCTGTGATAATCGTTTTCCGGGATGATGGGCCAGCCGGCTGCGGCGGTGTAGAGCCGCCGCGGGTCCTTCTTCTTCCAGTAGGACACGAAGTCGCCGAGGAAGCGGTTCTGGTTCGGGCCGCCGGGCTCGTTGCCGTAGGCCATCATGATGAACGACGGATGGTTGCCGTAGGCCTTGACCATCGCCTCGCTCTCTTCATAGAGCCACGGGTCGAACGGCCCGCCGCCGCCGACGGTCGCCCAGGCCGAGCACTCGACGTGGTAATAGAAGCCCAGTTCGTCGGCCGCGACGAACGCCGCTTCCGGCGGGCACCAGGAGTGGAAGCGGATGTGGTTCAGGCCGTGGGCCTGGCAGATGCTGATGATTCGTTTCCAGGAATCCACGTCGGTCGGCGGGTGCCCGGTGAGCGGGAAGATGCAGCATTCGAGCGTGCCGCGGAGAAAAATCGGCGCGTGATTGATCGTGATGCGCGTACCCTGCGTGCCCACCTGCCGCATGCCGAACGATACGGTCTTCTGGTCTGTGCAACCGTCGCCTTGGAGGGCGACCGTCATTTTGTACGTGACCGGGCTGAACTCGTGCCAGGGCAGCCAATCCCCGACGCGGCCCAACTCGTAGACGCCTGTCGCCTGTACGCCTTCGGGGGGCCATGACACAGGCACGGACAGGGTCAGGCCTCTGCCGGCGACTTGGACGGACAGGACGCCGTTGCCCGGCTTATGCGACAGATTGCCGACATACACCCGCACCTGGACTTGGCCGCTGTCGGTGTTCGGATAGACGCGGACGTCGTCGATCCAGACCGGATCGGTGGCCCGCAATTCGATCCGGCCGGCGATACCGTTCCAGTTGCCTTGCGTATGATCCGAGGCGCTATGGGCATCGACGCCGACGGGGATGATCGTGCGATTGTCTACGCGGATCGTCAATCGGTGCTTGCCCGGCGGCACATCGATGCCGAGTTCGTGCTCGTGCGGCGTGCCCAGGCGATCGCTCGAGCCGATGAGTCGGCCGTCCAGCCAGACCGTCGTCTTCCAATGCGGCCGCTCCAGGAACAGCACGACACGTTTTCCCTTCCAATCCTGGGGGATCTCGACTTGTCTCTGATACCAGGCGGCGCCGGCATAGTAGCGGTCCGGCTGGAGCCAGAACGGCATCTTGAAGTTGTCGGCGGTTTGATACTGTTTGTAGTAGGGGTCGTCGAACCAGACTCGGTTGATGTTGCCCACCCACGGCGTTTGCATCGACGGTCGGTCGCCGTATCCTTGGGCGGTCAGCACGCCGGGCAGCGAGATCTTCCCGGACAGATTCCGCTCAAACCACTTGTCCGCTTCGCCGCGATCCTGGCGATCCAGCTCCACGGACCACGTTCCGGCCAGGTCGATAGGGTTTGCCGATGCGGCTTTCGGAGCAAACCAGAACGTCAACAACAGTAGTGCGGATACAGTCTGTTTCATGATCTGAGACTCCCGTCGGACTTTTGAGGATAGTGCTTTTTTCAAGGCCTCACGATCTTGACGCCGGGAGGCGATGTGATGCTGCTCTTGATGCTGCCGTCGGCGAGCTTCTCGTGTCGGACTTTAACGATTCCCCTCGGGGTCGGGAAGGAACCCTCGGCCCAGTCAAGATCCGCCAGGTGCGGCTCGACTCGAATCACGCGGCCGCCGGGCTCGGCAACCCTGATCCCCAGGACGTGCTCCGAGAGCCACGCCGTGGGGCCCGAAGCCCAGCCATGACAGAGGCTGTGCCGGAAGCCTTTGTAGCAATAGTTGCCGAAATCGCCGTGGATGTCCTTCTTGCCCTCGGGCACCAGCTCGTCGATCCGTCCGGCGTTGGCGGTCCAGTCCAGGTCGAAATCCTCCCAGAAGGTCGTGGCGCCCAGGTCCAGCATCGCGCCCCAGTACTGGCGGATGCAGTCGATCGCGCCCTGGTAATCGCCGGCCATCGCGCGGGCCTGGAGGACGTAGTAGCCGTAGAAGGTGGACATCCGGCGGGGGCCGTCGACCGCCATGACCTCGCGGTTGAGCTTGGCGGGGTCATCCAGACCCGCCAATGCGATCAACGCCGCGGCCTGTTTGCTGCCGGCGGGATCGGGGACGTGCTTCTGGAGCTTCTCGATCGCGGCCAGGCACTTGTCCTTGGTCGTCGGTTCGTCGAGAACGTCGCAAAGCTCGGCGCCCGCACGCAGGGTCATCACGAGCAGCGAATGCAGGCCCGCATGGATGGCCGGGTCGTTCCCGCTGCTGGGCCAGTCCAGGAATCGGCCGGCCGGCATGGTCTCGCGATTGTCCGGCCCGACCTGTCCGGCCAGCAGATCGAGCAGGCCGGTCAGGTACGCGCGTTGTTGCTGGAGGTAGCTCACGTCGCCTGTGTGCAGATGCCACGAGTGCTGGATCAGCACCCACCACATCGAGTAGGAGCTGATGCCGTTCATCCACTTGGGCAGGGGAGTCTCGTCGCGGATCAGGTCGAGGCTCCTGGGCACCACGTCGACGGCGCCGAAGACCGAGCAGACGCTCATGGTCTCGGGGTGCATGTCGCCGATCCAGACGAGCCGGTCGCGTTTGACGCCGTCCCACAGATAGTCCTGCATGTTCAGGTGGACGGTGTAGGCCCCGGTCGCCCAGATGCGGTTGAGCCGCTCATCGCTGCATCGAAACGAGCCCAAGTACGGCAGATCGCGATAGAGAAAGACGGCTCGCACCATCTTGAGCTGCACGAAGCTGTCCGCGTCCTGCAGGTCGATTCGCACGAAGCGAAAGCCGGTGTTCCCCACCTCGGCGGTCCCCAGCCAGGGGACCAGGATGCTCTGGTCGCGGATCGCGTGGTCGTTCGTGGTGTTCTTTGGGCCGCCGAACTCGGCCATCGCTTCGCTGACCGATTCTCCGAACCGCACGCGCAGCCGGACTTGCTTGTTGTCCTTCGTGTGCCAGACCATGATCTGCACGCCGCCGTGCAGTTCCTTGCCGAAATCCAGGAGCACACCGGCCTGGCCGGTCTTGTCGTTCCGCAAGACGCACGGCTTCGACGCGTCGAGCGTCACCTGGCCGCTGCGAGGGACCAGGAGCATGTCCGGATTCTCGACGGTCTTGTCCTCGCTGTGCCACACGATGCGGGACGGCAGCACGTACCGCCGCACCCGCGGATCGACGTCCGTGCGGCTCGCCATCTCGGAGGTATGGACCGGTGCCGGGAGAATCCCTTCCGAGGTCGTCTTCTCCTGTCTCGTCGCACAACCAGCCCCAACCAGCAGCAAACAAACCGCCGCGACCCGCGCCTCCCACGTCATAGCAGCCTCCATGTGATTCACGTTGCCTGACCCGCACGGCAGACTGTCC